>NZ_CP051651.1:4217500-4342500 GCF_012848175.1 Xanthomonas campestris pv. badrii
AGCGCGTTGCGCTGGCGCTTGAGCGCGTGGTACTTCGGATTGGCATCGATCTTGGCGATCAGTGCGTCATTCGAGACGGTCATGGTCTGTCTCCTGGAGTGCGGGCGGCACGGCCCGCCCACATGCGTGGCGGGCGGCCGGCGGGATGAACCTTAGAAGCTGTACTTGGTGGTGAACTGCAGGCGCGAGATGTCGCCGGAGTCGCCGTTCTTGGCTTCGCGGCGGCCGTACATCAGCTCTGCGCCCACATCCACCTTGGGCAACGGCGAATAGAACACGTTGGCGCGGATGCTCTGCTGCGACTTGCTGGCAAGCCCGCCGGTATTGGCCAGGCTATGGTCGTAGTCCACCCGCGAATACATGATGGTGCTGCGCAGCTTGGCGCTGTAGTCGTGGCGCCAGGCCAGCCATCCGGCCCAGGTGCTGACGGTGTGGATGTTGCCGTCCACATCGATCTCCACATCCGAACCGTTGCCCAGGCCCAGATAGCGGCCGAGGCCTTCGCCGTAGGCCAGCTGGTAGCGCAGATCGTTGTTGGAATTGATGATCCAGCGCCCGCCACCGGCGATGGCGCCGCCGAAATCGGTATCGTTGGTCAGCGCACTGCGGGTGCGGTACTGGCGTGCGATGGCCGACAGGCCGAAGGTGCCCCAGGTGCCCTTCCAGTTGTAGCGCGCGGTCAGGTCCGGCATCGCGCCATGGTCCGAGGCCAGGATGGTGTTGCCGCCCTGGTACGGCGTGGTCAGGGTTTCGGTGTTTTCTGCCGACACGCTGAAGGCGCCGCGGGTGTAGCGGATCTGGGTCTGACGGCTGAACAATGCGCCGTCGGTCGGCCCGACGATGTCGGCCGCTTCCGGCAGGATGGTGGCGTCGATGAAGTTGGACCAGGTCTGGCCGGCCAGCCAGTTGTTCCAGCTCATGTAGGCATGCCGCAAGGTGCCGCCATACAGATTGTTGACCTGGTTGGCCAGCGCGTTGCCGAAGAAATCCAGTTCGATGAAGCCGGTGAGCTTGTCGCCGTTTTCGGTGACCGTATCCACGCCCAGGTTGAAGCGCGAGAACTTGGCATGGAAGTCGGTATCGGTGCTCGACGCCTGCCCCCCGACAGGCGTCTGCGTCGGGATGTACAGGTAGCGACCCACCGCGCCCTCGGGCAATGCGCCATCGCTGGTGCGGGTGGTCATGAAGTCGGCCTTGATGAAACCACCGTAACGGAACGTTGTCCCCGCCGCTGCGTTCGGTGTGATGCTGGTGACCTGGATCGGCCGCTTACCGGCCGGGACCGCAGGTGCGGGCGCGGGCGCCGGCGTCTGCGCCTGCAAGGTGCGCACCTCGGTGACCTGGCTCTGCGTCTGGGCGATCTGGCCCTGTTGTTGTTGCTGCGCAGTCACCAGCAACTGGACCTGACGCTCGAGCTCGGCAATGCGTGCTTCCAGCGCCTTTTCCTTTGGCGTCTGCGCGAACGCAACGCCCGGCAGGATGCTGGCCACCAACAAGGCAGCCGCCAACGGATGGCGCACCAGCGGTGCAGTACGGTGTTTCATGGAACCCTCTCCCCAATGAAGGCCTCGCGCTTGATGGCGATGCTGTGCGGAGCGTGAGGCAGTCCGCGGTTTGCAGCCTATTCGCCTTTGGTCGTAGCTGCAACGCAGCATTCCGCCAGATGACCGATGGTCGCACCAGGCCTCGCAATGACTGTGCGCTACTGCACTGACTAGGTTACGACCATGGTCTAAGGCAGCGTTGACCGCCGGGACAGAGTGGATACGGCACACTGATTGCCTACCGAGGGCAGCTGCTGAGCCCTCTCCCGACACGTTCTTCGCAAGTGAGGCTGCCATGGCTGATGTTTATCCCGTCGATCCTGCATTCGCCGCCGATGCGCGCGTGACCCGCGAGCAATACGCAGCGCTGTACCGCGAATCGATCGAGCACCCCGACCAGTTCTGGGGCAAGGCCGCGCAGCGGCTGGAGTGGTTCAAGCAACCCACCCAGGTCAAGGACGTCAGCTATGCGCTGGACGACTTCCATATCCGCTGGTTCGGCGATGGCGAGCTCAACGCCAGCGTCAACTGCCTGGACCGCCAGCTGGCCACCCGCGGCGACAAGACCGCGCTGCTGTTCGAGCCCGACAGCCCGGATGCCGCTGCCTACCCGGTGACCTATCGCGAGCTCTATGAGCGCGTGTGCAGGCTCGGCAATGCGCTACGCAACCTGGGCGTCAAGAAGGGCGACCGGGTCACCATCTACCTGCCGATGATCGTCGATGCCGCGGTGGCCATGCTGGCCTGCGCCCGCATCGGCGCGGTGCACTCGGTAGTGTTCGGCGGCTTTGCCGCCAACTCGATCGCCGACCGCGTGATCGACTGCCAGAGCAAGCTGATCATCACCGCCGACGAAGGCCTGCGCGGCGGCAAGAAGATTCCGCTCAAGGCCAATGTCGATGCAGCGCTGAAGATTCCCGGCACCAATACGGTGGAAACCGTGCTGGTGGTGCGTCACACCGGCGGCGCGGTGGAGATGCAGGCACCGCGCGACCGCTGGTTCCACGACGTGGTCGACGGCCAGCCGGCCGAATGCGAGCCCGAGCGTATGAACGCGGAAGACCCGCTGTTCATCCTCTATACCTCCGGTTCCACCGGCAAGCCCAAGGGCGTGCTGCACACCACCGCCGGCTACCTGCTGTTTGCCAGCTACACGCACGAAGTGGTGTTCGACCTGCGCGAGGACGACATCTATTGGTGCACCGCCGACGTGGGTTGGGTCACCGGCCACAGCTACATCGTCTACGGCCCGCTGGCCAATGGCGCCACTGCGCTGATGTTCGAAGGCGTGCCGAATTACCCCAGCGTGTCGCGTTTCTGGGAAGTGATCGACAAGCACCAGGTCACCCTGTTCTACACCGCGCCCACCGCCATCCGCGCACTGATGCGCGACGGCGAGGCGCCGGTCAAGAAGACCTCGCGCAAGAGCCTGCGCCTGCTCGGCAGCGTGGGCGAGCCGATCAATCCGGAAGCCTGGCGCTGGTACTACGAGGTGGTCGGCGACAGCCGCTGCCCGATCGTGGACACCTGGTGGCAGACCGAAACCGGCGGCATTCTGATCTCGCCGCTGGCCGGCGCGGTGGACCTCAAGCCGGGCTCGGCCACGCTGCCGTTCTTCGGCGTGCAGCCGGCACTGGTGGATGCCGAAGGCAAGATCCTGGAAGGCGCCACCGAAGGCAACCTGGTGCTGCTGGATTCGTGGCCGGGCCAGATGCGTAGCGTCTACGGCGACCACCAGCGCTTCATCGACACGTATTTCCGCACCTATCCGGGCAGCTATTTCACCGGCGACGGCTGCCGCCGCGATGCCGATGGCTACTACTGGATCACCGGCCGCGTGGACGACGTGATCAACGTCTCCGGTCACCGCATCGGCACCGCCGAAGTGGAAAGCGCGCTGGTCTCGCACCCCAAGGTGGCCGAAGCGGCCGTGGTCGGCTTCCCGCACGACGTCAAGGGCCAGGGCATCTATGCCTACGTCACCCTGATCGCCGGCGAGAACCCCAGCGACGAACTGCACAAGGAACTGGTGGGCTGGGTGCGCAAGGAGATCGGCCCGATCGCCTCGCCCGACCACCTGCAGTGGGCCCCCGGCCTGCCGAAGACCCGCTCGGGCAAGATCATGCGCCGCATCCTGCGCAAGATCGCCGAAAACGCACCGGACCAACTGGGCGACACCTCCACCCTGGCCGATCCGTCGGTGGTGGATTCGTTGGTCAATGAGCGCTTGGCGCGGTAACGCGCTGGGAATGGGGAATCGGGAGTGGGGAATCGTTGAGGCGGTTCTCTGCGACCGGAGGGAATCGGGAGTCGGGAATGGGGAATCGTTGAAGCGGTTCTCTGCGACCGGAGGGAATCGGGAATCGGGAACGCGGATTCGTTGAAGCGGTTCTCTGCGACCGGGGTGCAGAGGCGGCATGGGGATTGTAAAGACAGTCTCCAGCCCACCTTTGTTAACCGGTGTTTCGCGACCTTCCCGATCCACCATCCGCACCCAATGCATCCATCTCTCACCGCTGTTGCTGTTGCTGTTGCTGTTGCTGTTGCTGTTGCTGTTGCTGTTGCTGTTGCTGTTGCTGTTGCTGTTGCTGTTGCTGTTGCTGTTGCTGTTGCTGTTGCTGTTGCTGTTGCTTTTAGCTGTTGATGTAGCTCTTGGCTTTTGCGTCTGCTCTTGCGATTTCCGATTCCCCACTCCCGATTCCCGGCCCCAAAATGACCACGCTGCTGATTGCCGACGACCATCCCCTGTTCCGTGAAGCCTTGCGCGGGGCGGTGCAGCGCGTGATGCCGGGGGTGCAACTGTTCGAAGCCGACAACGTGGATGCGCTGTACACCCTGGCCGATGCGCAGCCGGATGCGGACCTGTTGCTGATGGATCTCAACATGCCCGGTGCGCAGGGCTTCAGCGCGCTGGTGCACATGCGCTCGCTGCATCCGCAGCTGCCGGTGGTGGTGGTGTCCGCGCGCGAGGAGCCCACGGTGATGCGCCGTGCGATCGACCACGGCGCGTTCGGCTTCATTCCCAAGTCCGCCGACTCGGACACCATCGGCCGCGCCCTGGCCACCGTGCTCGATGGCGAGCGCTGGATCCCGGCCGAAGCGCAGAAACTGCCGCCCACCGACAGCGAAGAACGCGAGGTCGGCCAGCGTCTACGCGATCTCACCCCGCAACAGTTCCGCGTGCTGCAGATGCTGGGTGCCGGCCGCCTCAACAAGCAGATCGCCTACGACCTGGGCGTGTCCGAGGCCACCATCAAGGCGCATGTCACCGCGATCCTGCGCAAGCTTGGCGTCACCAACCGCACCCAGGCGGTGCTGATGGCCGGCAAGCTCGCCATCGACGCCGACGGCATCGTGCTGCCACCGCCGGAAGAGGAGTGAGTCGCGCCGTTGCGCGTGCCCTGCAGTACGCACCCCGCTGAAGCCCATCGCGCCCAGGTGTACTCCGGGAGCGAGGACGCCACCTGATCAAATACCGCCAACGAGTTCCCTTCCCCCGCATGCGGGGGAAGGTGCCCGAAGGGCGGATGGGGGCCACCGGCCAGACCCGCGATCACATGGCGCGACGCAGAAAGCCCGGCAGTCAACCCGCGGTAGCGGCGCAACCGGGCGCGACTGCCCCGCGAAAGCGTCGTCGCGCCAAGGGGCACTCCCACCGGAGCGAGGACGCCACCTGATCAAATACCGTCAACCCACTCCCTTCCCCCGCATGCGGGGGAAGGTGCCCAAAGGGCGGATGGGGGGCGCCGGCTACTCGAGCCCAGCCACGCCTGCGCAAACGCGCGGGAGACTGCAACGGTTCACTGGCAGGCCCAAGCGCACAGGCGTGATCGCATCCACAGCACTGCACCGCGCGCCATCGCAGTTGTCGATATCACCATTGACCATGAGCTGATGCGTGGGCAAGGCTCGGGCATCAAGGACGCTTTCGGAGCTGGCATGGCGCGACGTATTCCCTGGCTCTGGATGGGCCTGCTGGTGGCTTGTGCACTGATTGCGGTGCTGGCCTGGCAGAACAAGCAGCTGCGTGTGCAGCAGCAGTGGTTGCAGACGCGCGTCAGCACGGCGTACGAAGGCATGTACGTGCCGCAGATCGAGGCGACCGACGCCGATGGCCGGCGGCATCTGCTGGGCGCGCCGCAAGGGCAGGCGCAGGTGCTGTTCTTCTTCACCACCACCTGCCCGTATTGCCAGCGTTCGGCACCGACGGTGGTGCGCGCGGCGCGGCAACTGCAGGCCAATCTGCCGGGGCGGCCGCAGCTGCTGGGCGTGTGCCATTGCGATGAGGCGCAGGCGGCGCGCTACGCGCATGTGCATGGTTTCGATTTTCCGGTGGTGACCTTGACCGATCGTCGCGCGCTGATGCTGTTCCGCGCGCGCAACGTGCCACTGCTGTTGGCCATCGATGGGCAGGGGCGCGTGCGCCATTCCCATCATGGCGTTTTCGATACCACGGAGCGGGTGCAGGACCTGGTCGCCGCCTTGCGCCGCACGGATGCGCCAGCGGCTTTTGCAACGTTGAGGGAGTAATGCATGAAAAAGCGTTGGGTAAGCTTGCGCAGTGCGCTGATGGCGGCGACCTTTCTGGCCAGCACCGGCTTCGGTGCGTTCCAGGTGATGGCGGTCGATAACGCACAGCCGAAAGTCGAATCGTGTAGTGCATGGGCCTGCAAGGCCGAGTGTCCGGAGTTCGGCGGCGACCTGGGTCAGGGCAACGTCTGCTACTGCTGCGGTTGACAGCCGGCGACACGGCGACTGCGTCGCTGCCAAACGGAAGCGGCCGGTGGACGGAAGCGGCGTATTGCACGCGCATCTTCGGCTTCTGCGCACCGCCCGCCTCCTGCTGACACTGCACGCACCGTCTTGATCGCCGCTGTTTCGCCTGACGGCGAGGTCCCCCCGGGCCTCGCCGTCTGAAGATGTCGGGGCGTGGCGTGACGCGCCACTCGGCCCAGCGCGCGGTAGCGGAAATCGCGTAACACCACCTCGCCTTGCTGGGCGGCATGCACGCCTAGCTGCAGGCTCAGAAAGCCGCCGAACACGTTGTGATGGAATCCGGACACTTCCGTGCGATGGGGGTGACACGTCCATTGCATGCCGTCGTCGCAGGAGTATTCGAAGCTCACGATATGGCGGTCGTTGCTCAGCCGCACGCGGATGCACCGGTGCGTGTCGGGCGCGCGTGCCCACCCCAGTTCTTCCGAATACTCGTAGGTCGTCATGGTGTCGGCGTAGGGCCGATGCCGATAAAGGCCTTAAGTCATGTAGGAGTCGTCGCCATCCTCGAGGATGGTGGGGTCGGGGTGGTCGCCGGCCCCGATGGGGTTGAGCTGGGTGCCGTTGCCAAGATCGGCCTTGCGCTGCCCCTGCACACCGCGCGCCCACGGCGGGGTGCATGCGCACCGGGCGACGGCGGCCTGCGCTGCCGCGGCCAGCGGCGCGACCAGTGCGCCGGCCGTCATGCCCGCAGCCGCGTATGCGGCGTTCCAGGAACGGGTGATGCCGCTCGCGCATTCGGCGTGGCACTGCGTCTCTGCAGAGGGACCCGCGCTACCACTACCGCCATGCTGCACTGCAGCGTGATCTGTTCATTGATGATTGCCATATTCATATGCGAACAGACCGGCATCTGCCGGCTGGTGGACGTTGCAATGCTCAGCTCTTGCTTTCCAGATCCTTCCAGCGCCTGCGCTGCCGCCCTCGCGACGGAGCGGTGCGCATGAGCGGCGTGGCACGGCGGCGTCTGGGCAGCACCCGGGTGCAGCTGTCGGCGCTGGGCTTTGGCGCCGCGCCGATCGGCAACCTGTACACCGAAGTGGACCAGGCGCACGCGCTGGCTGCGGTAACGGGCGCATTCGAGGCCGGCATCCGCCATTTCGACACCGCGCCCTACTACGGCTATGGCCTGAGCGAGACGCGCCTGGGCCGTGGCCTGGCCGGCGTGCCGCGCGATGCCTACACGCTGTCGACCAAGGTGGGCCGCTGCGTCTACGACGACGCCCAGGCCGTTGCCGGCCGTGACGGCTTTGCCGTGGCCGGTCGGCGCGCCGAGTTCGACTACAGCGCCGATGGCGTGCGCCGCGCGTTCGCCTCCAGCCTGGAGCGCCTGGGCACCGACTACATCGACGTGCTGCTGCTGCACGACATCGGTGCGCTGACCCACGGCGACAACCACGCCCACGTGCTGCGACAGGCCTTGGAGGAGGCCTTGCCGGCGATGGCGGAGTTGAAGGCCTCCGGTGCGTGCGGGGCGATCGGCCTGGGCGTCAACGAGCAGGACGTGGCACTGGAGGTGTTGCCACGCTTTCCGCTCGACTGCGTGATGCTGGCCGGCCGCTACACCCTGCTGGAACAGCACGGCGCACGCGCGCTGCTCGACCAGGCGCAGCGCCAGGGCGTGTCGATCCTGTCGGCCGGGCCATACAGCTCCGGCCTGCTCAGCGATGCACGCGGCCCCGGCGCCACCTACAACTACGCCCCGGTCGATACCGCCACCTTGCAGCATGCGCAGCGCCTGTATGCGGCGTGCGCGGCGTTCGAGGTGGACATCGGCGCGGCAGCGTTGCAATTCCCGCTGGCGCATCCGGCGGTGACCACGGTGGTGGCCGGCATGCGCAGCGTGGCCGAGGTGCACTCGGCTGCCACCCGCCTGCAGGCGCCCATTCCGGCCGCGCTATGGCAGCGCCTGCGCGACGGCGGCCTGTTCGATGCGGACCTGCCCACGCCATGAATCGCGTCGATGCGCATCTGCATTTCTGGCATCTGGCGCGTGGCGACTACGCCTGGCTAACCCCCGAGCTTGCGCCGCTGTATCGCGACTTTGCTCCGCACGATGTCAGTGCTGCGCTGGACGCGGCCGGTGTTGGCAGCGTGGTCGTGGTGCAGGCAGCCGCCACCGAGGCGGAAACCTGCTACCTGTTCGAACTGGCACGCGATGCGCCGCGCATCGCCGGCGTGGTGGGCTGGGTGGATTTCGACGCACCCGATGCCGCAGCACGCATCGGCGCGCTGGTGCGCTCCAGCGGCGGCCTGCTCAAGGGCCTGCGCCCGATGGTGCAGGACATCGCCGATGTGCGGTGGCTGGCAAGCCCTACGCTCGATGCCGCCTTCGACGCCATGCTGGCGCACGACCTGGCCTTCGATGCGCTGATCCGCGCCGTGCACGTGCCGGCGTTGCAGGCACGGCTGCAACGCCATCCATCGCTGCGGGTGGTCGTCGATCATGGCGGCAAACCGGCCATCGCCGCCGGCGAATTCATCGCCTGGGCGAGCGGCATCGACGCGCTGGCGCAGCATCCCAACGTGCATTGCAAACTCTCCGGCCTGCTCACCGAAGCTGCCCGCGGCGCCGGCATCGATACACTGGAGCCGTATGTCGCGCATCTGTTCGCGCGCTTCGGTGCGCAGCGCCTGCTGTGGGGCAGCGACTGGCCGGTGCTGACCTTGCGCGCCGATTACGCGCACTGGCTCGATCTTGCACAGCGGCTCGTCACCCGGCATGCCCCCGACCACGCCGATGCGGTGTTCGGCGACAACGCACGCACGTTTTATCGTCTGCCACGGCCGGCGGCCCCCACCTACGGAACCTCATCGGTATGACTGTCTCGATCCCTTCGACTCCCAACGAGCGCCTGCGCGGCAAGCGCTGCCTGATCACCGCCGCCGGCGCCGGCATCGGCCGCGAAAGCGCGCTGGCCTGCGCACGCGCTGGCGCGCAGGTGATCGCCACCGACATCGACGCCGCTGCCTTGCAGGCGCTGGCCGCCGAATCGGATGCGATCACCACCCAGCTGCTGGACGTCACCGATGCCGCGGCGATTGCTGCGCTGGTCGCGCAGCACGGCCCGTTCGATGTGTTGTTCAACTGCGCCGGCTTCGTGCATCAGGGCAGCATTCTCGATTGCGACGAACCGGCATGGCGCCGTTCGTTTTCGATCAATGTCGATGCGATGTACTACACCTGCAAGGCGGTGTTGCCGGGCATGCTCGAACGCGGCACCGGCAGCATCATCAACATGTCCTCGGTGGCTTCCAGCATCAAGGGCGTGCCGAACCGTTTCGTCTACGGCGTGACCAAGGCGGCGGTGATCGGCCTGAGCAAGGCGATTGCCGCCGACTACGTGGCCCAGGGCGTGCGCTGCAATGCGATCTGCCCCGGCACCATCAAGACACCGTCGCTGGGCCAGCGTGTCAAGGCGCTGGGCGGCGACGAACAGGCGGTGTGGAAGAGCTTCACCGATCGCCAGCCAATGGGCCGCCTGGGCGACCCGCGCGAGATCGCACAGCTGGTGGTGTACCTGGCCTCGGACGAATCTTCGTTCACCACCGGCCAGACCCACATCATCGATGGCGGCTGGTCGAACTGAGCACTGCTGGCGAACGAGCGTGCAGCCACCAGGCGCGCTCCCGCTCGCCAGGGTTCATCGCGCGGTGTGCGCTGACCCAGAAGGGTATCTCACACTTGGCGTCACCGCTGTTTGCAGCATGCATCATCCACATTCCTGTTCGAAGCGCACCTTCCGCACCCGACTGCGACGTGTGATTGGCCGCTCCACTCCTCCCCTGCAAAGGAAGACTGCATGAAACTCGTACGTATTGGCGCCGAAGGCCACGAACGCCCTGGTCTGATCGATAGCGAAGGCCGCATCCGCGACCTCAGCGGTGTGATCGACGATGTTGCCGGTGAGCATCTCACCAATGCCGGCGTGGACAAGCTGCGCGCGCTGGATGTCTCCGCGCTGCCGGTGATCGAAGGCGAACAGCGTTACGGCGCCGCCGTGGGCCGCATCGGCAAGTTCATCTGCGTGGGGCTCAACTACGCCGACCATGCCGCCGAATCGGGCATGGACGTGCCGAAGATGCCGATTCTCTTCATGAAGGCCACCACTGCGGTGTGCGGCCCCAACGACACCGTCATCATCCCGCGCGGCTCGGTCAAGAGCGACTGGGAAGTGGAGCTGGGCGTGGTGATCGGCGATGTGGCGCGCGATGTGTCGGTGGAGCAAGCGCTGAACCACGTGGCCGGCTACGCGGTGATCAACGACCTGTCCGAGCGCGAGTTCCAGCTCGAACACGGCGGCCAGTGGGTCAAGGGCAAGAGCGCCGACACCTTCGGCCCGATCGGCCCGTGGCTGGTCACCCGCGACGACATCGCCGACCCGCAGAACCTGTCGATGTGGCTGGAGGTCAACGGCCACCGTTACCAGAACGGCAGCACCCGCACGATGGTATTCGGCGTGGCCGAACTGGTCAGCCATATCAGCCGCTACATGACGCTGATGCCGGGCGATGTGATCAGCACCGGCACCCCGCCGGGCGTGGGCCTGGGCCAGAAGCCGCCGGTGTATCTGAAGCCGGGCGATGTGATGGAACTGGAGATCGAAGGCCTGGGTCGCCAGCGCCAGCCGGTGGTGGCGCATCCGCGCGATGCGGGTTGAGGCCGCATGCCTGCAGGAGGGGGTTGCGGGATTGAGAGCGTGGTAACGCCTTGCGCTCCACCACCCGAACCCTTCTTTTGCAGCAAACGCCGAACAACAAACGTGGACGTCGCCGAGCAACTCTGGGTGCGCGCGCTGCAGCTCAAGCCCCTCTCCCACCGGGAGAGGGGCTCAAGTGCGCTTCACTGCTGTCGTTTTCTTGATCTTTAGTTCTTCCACCCATCTTCTTCCGCCCGTTTCATTTTCCGCTTCCATCGCCAGGATTTTCATGCGCACCATCATCGCCCTCGACACCCACGACGTCCGCTTCCCCACCTCGCGCGAGCTCGATGGGTCGGACGCGATGAACCCGGATCCGGATTACTCGGCCGCCTATGTGGTGCTGCGTACCAATGCACCCAATAATCTGGCCGGTTACGGCCTGGTATTCACCATCGGCCGCGGCAACGACGTGCAGACCGCTGCGGTGGCTGCCCTGGCCGAGCATGTGATCGGCCTGTCGGTGGACGAAGTCATCGCCGATCTGGGCGCGTTCGCGCGCCGGCTCACCAACGACTCGCAGCTGCGCTGGCTGGGCCCGGAAAAGGGCGTGATGCACATGGCCATCGGCGCGGTGATCAACGCCGCCTGGGACCTGGCCGCACGCGCGGCGAACAAGCCGCTGTGGCGCTATATCGCCGAGCTCACGCCCGAGCAGCTGGTCGACACCATCGACTTCCGCTACCTCACCGATGCGCTCACCCGCGACGAAGCGCTGGCCATCCTGCGCACTGCACAGCCGCAGCGCGCGCAACGCATCGCACAGTTGATCGAGCAAGGCTATCCGGCCTACACCACTTCACCCGGCTGGCTCGGTTACTCGGACGAGAAGCTGGTGCGGCTGGCCAAGGAAGCGGTGGCCGATGGCTTCCGCACCATCAAGCTCAAGGTCGGCGCCAACGTGCAGGACGATATCCGTCGCTGCCGGCTGGCGCGCGAAGCCATCGGCCCGGACATCGCAATGGCGGTGGACGCCAACCAGCGCTGGGACGTGGGCCCGGCGATCGACTGGATGCGCCAGCTGGCCGAATTCGACATCGCCTGGATCGAAGAACCCACCAGCCCGGACGACGTGCTTGGCCACGCAGCGATCCGCCAGGGCATTACCCCGGTGCCGGTGTCTACCGGCGAACACACCCAGAATCGCGTGGTGTTCAAGCAACTGTTGCAGGCCGGCGCAGTGGACCTGATCCAGATCGATGCCGCGCGCGTAGGCGGGGTCAACGAGAATCTCGCCATCCTGCTGCTGGCCGCCAAGTTCAACGTGCGCGTGTTCCCGCATGCCGGCGGCGTGGGCCTGTGCGAACTGGTGCAGCACCTGGCCATGGCCGACTTCGTCGCCATCACCGGCCAGATGGAAGACCGCGCCATCGAATTCGTCGACCACCTGCACCAGCATTTCCTGGATCCGGTGCGCATCCGCCACGGTCGCTATCTCGCCCCGGAAGCCGCGGGATTTTCGGCAGAAATGCACGCTGCCTCGATCGCGGAATTCAGCTATCCGGATGGACGGTTCTGGGTCGAGGACCTGGCGGCCAGCGCGAAGAGCTGAGCCCGCGTTCCCTCATCCGCCCTTCGGGCACCTTCTCCCGCACGCGGGAGAAGGAAGTCGTCGTTCATCCGGGAAGGCGTCGTCGGTCGTCCGGGACGGCGGGGTCACAGGTCTCCGACGTCGCGGACCTTAACAGCTGGCAGCAGCGCACTGCAGATGCCCGGCGGTGGGTCCATGGCACAGCCGTCCCCCGCCACGCCGAGCCATACCGAACCACGCACTTCTCCGGCCTATGCCAGATCACCCCCTTCTCCCGCCTGCGGGAGAAGGTGCCCGCAAGGGCGGATGAGGGCGCGGCCTAGCGCTGCGCGTCGATCGCCTCACTCTGGGCCATGGCGCAGCCGTCCCCACCACGCCCGAGCCAAACCGAACCACGCACTTCTCCGGCCTGTGCCAGATCACCCCCTTCTCCCGCACGCGGGAGAAGGTGCCGCAGGGCGGATGAGGACGCTCCTAGCGCTGCGCTTTAATCGCCTCGCTCAGCGCAAAGATCCGCCCGGCCTTCCGCCACTTCTCGCCCGGCGCACTCCCGGGTAGCGGCTTCTGGAACCGCCACATCAACTGCTCCCATGCCTGGATGCGCGGGTCGGCCGCATCGCGCGCAGCCTTGGCGGCAGGATCGTAGTGTTCACTGACGTCCATCAGCATCACCAGCCGATCGCCGCTGCGAAAGATCTCCAGTTCCTGGATACCGGCCTGCTGCAGCGAGGCCACCACTTCCGGCCACACCTCGGTGGGTTGATGCCAGCGTTCGTACTCGGCGATCAGGTCAGCATCGTCGTGCAGGTCCAGCACATAGCAAAGACGCGGCATGCTCAGGCTCCTGCCACGGCGGGCGCCGCGTGACGCGCGCGCAGCGCGAACACCAAAATCACCGCAAAACACGCGCCCGGGACCACCATGGCCCAGTGGATACCGGCCATATCAGACACCGCGCCCATCAGCGCAGTGAGCAGCGCGCCGCCGATGATGGACATCACCAGCAAGGACGAGCCCAACTTGCGCGCATCGTCATGCATGCCGTCCAGGCCCAGCGCAAAAATGGTGGGGAACATCACCGACATGAACACACTGGCGGCCACCAGGGCGTACAACCCGGTCCAACCCGGCAAGGCGATGGCGATGGCGCACAGCAGCAGATTGATCGTGGCGAAGCTGGCCAGCAGCTTGGCAGGCGCCAGATAGCGCAACAGCGCGGTGCCGATGAAGCGGCCGGCCATGAACAGCACCAGCGAAATGGTGAGATAGGTGGCGGCGGTTTTTTCCGGCGTCCCCGGCACCGCGTCCTGCAGGTAGCGGATCAGGTAACTCCAGATACCGACCTGCGCGCCGACGTAGAAGAACTGCGCCACCACCGAAAACATGAAGCGTCGGTTGCGCAGCAATTGGCCGAAACGCGCACGCTTGGGCGCCTGGCCGGCCACGGCCTCCGGCGCGCCGGTGGGGAAGCGCACCAGCGCGATCAGGATCGCCCACAGCACCACCACCACGCCGATGATCAGGTACGGCGTCTGCACCGCCGCCGATTCGGTGGCAAAGAAGGCCTCGCGCGCGGCCGGCGCCATCGCTGCCAGCTCGGCCGGGGTGTGCTCCACGCCGGAGAAGATGAAGTGCTGGCCCACCAGCACGCCGGTGATCGAGCCCAGCGGGTTGAAGGCCTGCGCAAGGTTCAAACGCCGTGCCGCGCCGTCGGCCGGGCCGAGCACGGTCACCAGCGGATTGGCGGTGGTCTCAAGGAACGCCAGCCCACTGGCAATGACAAATAGCGCCAGCAGGAACAGCCAGTACGTGTGCACCTGCGCGGCCGGATAGAACAGGAACGCCCCGCATGCATACAGCAGCAAGCCGAGCACCACCGCCGCCTTGTAGCTGTAGCGGCGCATGAACATCGCCGCCGGCATCGCGAACACGAAATAACCCATGTAGAAGGCGCTCTGCACCAGCCCGGCCTGCAGGTCGGTCAGCTCGAAGGCCTTCTTGAATTGCTTGATCAGGATGTCGTTGAGGTTGTTGGCCATGCCCCATAGAAAGAACAGGCTGACGATCAACACCAGGGGAACCATGGCGGTACGCGCCAGGTTGCCGCGCGGTGACGCGGCAATGTCACTGTGATGCATGCGACCGTTCCCCTCCCAAGGCTGTGGCGCTTGCGTTGCAATCGAGCGAGCGTACTGCGCGCGCCCACGCCATGCAAATATAAAATCTTTGTTTATATTTGCACGCACAGTCTTCCGCTGACCCCTGCCCGCGTTGCCTGTACCCTGGCGCGCCGCACCTGCCCTGGAACGCAAACGGATGAGCACCGAACCCGCCAAGTACCGCGCGCCGGCCCTGGACAAGGGGCTGGACATCCTGGAGCTGCTGGCCCGCGACGCGCGGCCGATGAGCATGGGCGCGATTTCGCAAGGCGTGGGGCGCTCGCGCGGGGAGATCTTCCGCATGCTGCAGGTGCTGGAAGAACGCGGCTACCTGATGCGCGATGCCGATGGCGACTACGTGCTGACCAACCGGCTGTTCATGCTCGGCATGCAGCAACCGCAGGTGCAAAACGTCACCGAAGCCGCGTTGCCGGTGATGCGCCGACTGGCCGATACGATCTGCCAGCCCTGCCACCTGGTGGCGCCTTCGGGCGACCAGATCGTGGTGATCGCGCAGATGGACGTGCCCAGCGACCTGGGCCTGGTAGTGCGCCCCGGCCACCGCCGCCCGCTGGCCCATTCCACCTCCGGGCTGGTGCTGTTCGCCTTCCAGCAACCCGACGTGCAGGCGCGCTGGCTGGAGGCGCTGGATGCCAGCGAGGTGCCCTACGACCGCACGCAGTTCCTGAAGGACGCGCTGCAGACCCGCAACGATGGCTATGCGATGCATGCCAGCGAGGCGGTGGTGGGCGTGGTCGACCTCACCGCCCCGATCCTGCAACACGGCAGCGCCACGTACACGCTCACAGTGCCCTTCATCGAACGTCGCCCAGAACTGGTGAATCCGCAAGCGGCCTTGCAAGCCCTGTGCGCCGCCACCGCCGAAATCTCCGATGCCTTGATGTACCACCCGCCGCGCGCGTTGGGATAAGCGCCTGGCCGAGGACAGTGCCGCACCTCGATCGGAGACGTCGATGGCGAGCCTGCGGGTTGGACAGCTGCGATCGCACCCGTCTGCACGTATCGCTGAGAGCCACGCGCGCTGCCGAGCGTCGCCCCGACACGCATGCGATAGCCAAGGCTATAAAGATCAGACCGACCTTCGCGTGCAGGCAAAACGCTCGAAAGCCGCGTTTGCGTTGTTACACTGCGCGCCCCTTGGGGAGTAGCCTGCTTTCGTTATCGAAAGCGCCTGCATCAACATACTCGGCCAGTGCGCCGTGGTGCAGGCAACCTTGCGTGGTTCGGCGAGACCAGCGGCATGCGCGTACGACGATGGTTGGCGCGGGCGTATGCCGTTGTGAGCGTGCCCAACCCGAGTGTGTCGATGTCTCCGTATTCGATTGTGTTGATCGGTTTTGCCATGTCCACCGACGCGTTTGCCGCGGCGATCGGCAAGGGCGCAGCCATGCGCAAGCCGCAGTGGCGCGATGCGCTGCGGGCCGGCGTGATCTTTGGCTGCATCGAAGCGATCACCCCGGTGATCGGCTGGTTGCTGGGCCGTGCGGCCTCCAGCCACCTGCAGTCCTTCGATCACTGGATTGCCTTCGGCCTGCTGAGCGTGCTGGGTATGCACATGATCGTCGCCGGCCTGCGCACCGATCCCGATCCAGCCGACGAGCAGGACGCCACTCCGAAGAAAAACGGCCTGCTGGCCCTGGCCGCCACCGGATTTGCCACCAGCATCGACGCGATGGCGGTGGGCGTGAGCCTGGCGTTCCTGGATGTGCATATCGGCGCGGTCGCGGTGGTGGTGGGCCTGTGCACCTTCAGCATGGTCACCGCCGGCATCATGCTGGGTCGTGCGGTTGGCGCGCTGATCGGCAAACGCGCCGAAATCCTCGGCGGCCTGATCCTGGTGATCGTCGGCAGCGTGATCCTCTACCAACACCTGAGCGGCGCCGCGTAAGCGCACAACGGGTCGCATAGGAGCGGACATGGCCGCCTAACAGCGTTATGTCTTCCGACCGATCATCGGAACACATGCAAGAAGCCCATGCGCTCCTTGAGCCTCGAGCTTGTATCGTAGATCGGCTCTGCATCTACGATGGAGGGCGTCGCGCTCCGCGCACACAAGGCATCATGGGAGTTTTCATCGCTGCCGCGTGCAGTACCGCCTGTCGCGCTGATGGCACAGATGCATCCGTCAACGTGTCTTGGCATCGTGATAGGCGCTCAGGAATGCGCGCAGCGACGCCGGTTTGACCGGCTTGGTCAGCAATCGGTACCCACGTTCGCGTGCCAGCTGCTTGAGCTCGTCGCGGCCGTCGGCGGTGAGCAGCGCGCCGGCGATCGGCGACGGTGCGGCGGCCTGCAGCGCATCCAGCGTGTCCAGGCCATCCAGGCGGTCGTGCAGGTGGTAATCCACCAGCATCAGATCCGGTTGCCGGCGCGCGCAGTCCAGCGCCTGGTCGACGGTACTGGCAGTGATCACCTCCACCTGCCAGCGGCCCAGCAGCGCGCGCATGCCGTCGAGAATCTCGCGGTCGTTGTCCACGCACAGCACCCGCAGGCCGGCCAGCGAGTCGTCGCTGGACAGGGCACGCGCGGCCGGTGCCGGCAGCAGCGGCGCCACCGGTACCGGCGCAACGCGCGGCAACAGGATCGAGAACATGCTGCCGCGGCCCACCTGGCTGCGTGCGCTCAGGTCGTGGTCGAGCAGGCGCGAGATGCGCTGGCAGATCGACAGGCCCAATCCCAGCCCCTGCTCGCCCCAGTCGAACGGCTGCTGGTAGCGGCGGAATTCTTCGAAGATCTGCCGCATGTGGTGCTCGGGGATGCCCGGGCCGGTGTCCCACACCTGCAGTTCCACATGGGTACCACGCCCGCGCATGCCCAGCACGATGCGGCCCTGGCGCGTGTAGCGCAGCGCATTGGCCAGGAAGTTCTGCATCACCCGGCGCAGCAGGCGGCGGTCGCTGCGTACCCAGATCGGGCGGCTATGCACCTGCAACCGCAGACCGCGGCTGGCCGCCACCGGCGCGTACTGCGCGGCCAGCTCGTGCATCAGCGCGCTGGCGTCCAAATCCTCCACTGTCGGCCGCAGCCCGCCGGCATCCAGCCGCGAGACGTCGAGCAGGCCGTCGAGCAATTCCTCGGCTGCACGCAGCGAGGCATCCACGCGCTCGGCCAGATGGCGCTGTTCTTCGTTGTTCTGATGGCTCTCGCGCAAGGCCGAGGCGAACAGGCGCGCGGCGTTGAGCGGCTGCAACACGTCGTGGCTGATGGCGGCCAGAAACCGCGTCTTGGATTGCTGCGCAAGCTCGGCCTCGCGCGAGCGGTCGGCCACGCGCTGTTCCAGGTTTTCGTTGGCATCCAGCAGCGCACGCTCGGCACGCTTGTAGTCGGTGATGTCGTTGTAGCTGGTGACGTAGCCGCCACCGGGCAGCGCCTGGCCGCGCATTTCGATCACCTTGCCGTCGCTGCGGGTGCGCTCGAACACATGCGGCGAGCCGGCGCGCATGTGGCGGATACGGCGGTCGATCTGGTCTTCGATATCGCCCTCGCCCAGCTCGCCGCGCTCGGCGTTGTAGCGGATCAGGTCGGCCACCGGGCGGCCCACATACAGCATGCCGTCCGGGTAACCGAACAGCTGCTGGTAGCGCCGATTCCACGCGGTCAGGCGCATTTCCGGGTCGACCACGCTGACCGCGGCGCTGATGTTTTCCAGCGTGGTCGAGAGAATCTCGCGGTTGAAGCGCAGTTCCTGGCCGGCTTCGTCCAGCACCGCCACCACTTCGCCCAGCTCCATGCCCGACCCGCGCAACAGGCTGGTCAGCACCAACCGCGCCGAGGCCGCGCCGATGGACGCTGCCAGCAGGCGCTCGGTGAACTGCACCCAGGCGCGGTCGGCCACTGCCATCGGTTGCAGCTCGCGCTCCAGCAATTGCGCCTGCTCCACGAACGCGCGACGCGCATGCCGCTCGCCCACCACGCGCTCGGCCAGCGCCTGCAGGTCGCCAACCCGTACGTGCCCGGGCCACTCGCCGGCCACTGCCGGACGCTGCGCATACGGGTCCAGGAAGGGTGCGGCACGCAGCCGCTCGTCCACGCCCGGGCGCCAGCGCGCCGACACCAGCATCATCGCGCCGACATTGATCAGCAGCGACCAGAACGTGCCGTGCGCCAGCGGGTCCCAGCCACGCATCCCGAACAGCTGCTGCGGCTGCAGCCACGCAATGCCGAAGGGGCCATCCACCAGCCACTGCGGTTGCAGCCAGCCGGCACGCGTGGCCGCCGGCAGCAACAAGGTATAGATCCAGGTCATGAAGCCCAGCACCATGCCGGTTTCCACGCCCTTGCGGCTGGCTCCACGCCAATACAGCCCGCCGATCACGCCCGGCGCGAACTGCGCCACCGCCGCGAACGCCATCAGGCCATACGCGGCCAGGGTGGTGTCGTTGGCCACGCTGCGGTGGTAGCCATAGGCGACCAGGGCCAGCAGCAGGATGGCCACGCGGCGGATCCACAGCACCCGCGACGCCACGGCTGCGCGCGCGTTCGCGCTGACGCGGCGGCGCAGCAGCACCGGCATCACCAGATCGTTGCTGACCATGGTGGCCAGGGCGATGCTGGCGACGATCACCATGCCGGTGGCTGCGGAAAAGCCGCCCACGTAGGCCACCAGCGCCAGCACTGTGTTGCCCTGGCTCAGCGGCAGCGCCAGCACCATCGCATCGTCGACCACCGCACTGCCCTTGCCGAACAAGGCGATGCCGGCCGAGGCGATCGGCACCACCATCGCCGAAATGATCACCAGGTATGCACCGAACAACCAGCGCGCCCGGCGGATGTCGCCCACGTCGCTGCATTCCACCACCGCCACATGGAACTGGCGCGGCAGGCAGATCACCGCCAGAAAGCTCAGCAGCGTCTGCGAGATGAAGCCGACCGACGGGGTATGTTCGAACAGGGTGCGCGCCGAATCGGCGATATGCAGCTGGTGGTCGCTCAACCACAGCCACGCAAACAGGCCCACCGCCACGATGGCCACCAGCTTGATCACCGACTCCAGCGCGATCGCCAGCATCATGCCGTGGTGATGTTCGGTGGCATCGACCTGGCGGGTGCCGAACAAGGTGGCGAACAAGGCCATCAGCAGCGCCACGTACAGCGCCGGATCGGCAAAAATGCCGCGCCCGGCACTGCTATGCCCGGTCAACACCTCCAGGCTCATCGCCACCGCTTTGTACTGCAGGGCCAGATACGGAACGATGCCGACCAGCGCGATCACCGCCACCAGCGCCGCCAGCCGGCGCGAGCGGCCGTAGCGCGAGGAGATGAAATCGGCGATGGACACGGTGTTTTCGGCGCGCGCGATCAGCGCCAGGCGCTCGATGATGCGCCAGCCGAACAGCAGCAACAGCAGCGGCCCCAGGTAGATCGGCAGATAACCGATGCCGTTGCGCACCGCCGAGCCCACCGCGCCGTAGAACGTCCACGACGAGCAGTACACCGCCAGTGCCAGGCTATAGACCGCCGGCCGCAGCCACGGCCGCTCCGGATACATCGGCCGGCGATCGCCCCACCACGCCACCCCGAACAGCAGCGCGGCATAGCCCACGGAGACCAGCAGCAGGATCCAGCTCGAGACCAAGGGGCGTTCCTAGGAGGCGCGATGCGAGCCTGGGAGTTTACGCAGTGGGATTGGGGATTGGGGATTGGGGATCTTGCCGGAGTGTGTGATGGAGGGTGAGGCTCTTCGGCAGCTTCTGGCGGTGGACATGAGGCCGAAGGTCAAACGCCCCCCATCCGCCCTTCGGGCACCTTCCCCCGCACGCGGGAGAAGGGACCGCGGTTGCGGTGTGTGTGCCACATGCGCCTGTTGCATCGTCGGCGGCGCAGCCGATGTTCGCCCTCCCCTCTCCCGCCTGCGGGAGAGGGTGCCCGAAGGGCGGGTGAGGGCCGCGGACCGCTCAGCCCGGCAGGCGCACCTGCACCCGATACACCTGGCCGGCGGTCACCGCGTGCACGCGCTGGTCGGCGCAGACCACGCCATCCACCAGCACCTCCATCGCCACGCGTCCGGGCTCGCGCTGCAGCTGCACCTCGAACTGCGCGCCGCGGAACTGGCGCGTCACCTGCGCCTGCGGCCAGTGCGACGGCAGCTGCGGGCGGATCGCCAGCGCATCGCCCTCGCCGACCAGGCCGAACAGGCCCTCCAGCACGCAGCGATAGACCCAGGCCACCGTGCCGGTATTGAACAGCTGGCTCGAGCGCCCGGCGGTGCGCGGGTATTGATGCCAGGCGCCACGGTAGTAGTTGGGCAGCGACACCGGCAGATGGCCGCGCTGCAGGACATCCTCGCGGGTCGGGCCGGGCAGCAGCGCGCGCAGAATCTCCCAGGCGCGGTCGGATTCGCCGATCTGGTACAGGCTGTACAGATAGAACGCCGCCGCATGGTTGTACACCGCGCCGTTCTCCGCCGCGCCCGGCCACTTCTGGGTCAGGCGGCCCACGTCGTCGCGCATGTGCGTATAGGCCGGCGCCAGCATCACCGGGCCGTACGGCGTGTGCAACTGCTCGCGCACCGCCTCCAGCAGCGCTGCGCGTTGCTGCGCATCGGCAGTGCCGGCCAGCAACGCGAAGCTCTGCGGGTTGAGGTAGATGCGGCCCTCCACGTCATCGGCGATACCGAACCGCACGCCGTCGTCGGTGATGCCGCGCGCATACCAGTTGCCGTCCCACAGCTCGCGGTTGGCATCGGCGTTGACGGTGCCGACCGCTTCGCCGAAGGTCTGTGCCTGCGCGCTGCGGCCATGCGCAGCGCAAATGTCCGACCACAGCCGCAACGCATAGGCAGTGGCCACGGTCAGCCAGCCGGACACGCCCTTGCCGCGCCAGCCCACCATGTTCATCGGGTCGTTCCAGTCGCCTTGCGCGATGAAACTCAGGCCGCGCGCGTCGCGTGCATCCAGCAGCCACTGCATCGCCGCATCCAGCCGCTCGGCCACACGCAGACGCTGCCCGTCATGGGTCTGCACGATCGCATCCAGGATGCTGGCATCGCCGGTTTCGGCCAGGTACGCGCTCAGGAACATCGGTAACCACACGCAGTGGTCGGTATGCGGCACCTGGTTGATGTATTTCAGCTCGGCACCTTCCACCAGCAGGATGCCGTCCGGCATCGCGCCGCTGGGCTCCTGCTGCGACAAGGCATGCAGCAGCGCCGCTCGCGCGGTGGCCGGCTGCAGATAGGCCATGCCCATGTGGTCCTGCAGATAATTGCGGGTCTGCGGATCGGTGGTCAGGCGGTTGACGTCGCCGTGGTAGAACACCTGCCGCGGCAACCAGTGGTTGACCAGGTTGTCCAGCGCCGCATCCGGCGTGGCGATCTGGATGCAGCCGCGCCCGCCCTGCATGTACTGCGCGTAATCGCGCGCAGCGGCGGCAAAGCCGTCCTGGGACAGATAGCGCGCGCGCAGCGCGGCGATCTCCGCATCGTCCTTGGCCGGCCCGAACGCGAAGCGGTACACGCTGGCTGCCTCCGGCTCCAGCTGCAGGCGATATTGCAGCGCAGCCGCAGGCGTTTCGTAATGCGCCTCGTGGTTGCCCAGCTGCTCGGCCTGGATCGCCGACGGCGCATGCAACCCGCCCTCGCCTTCGAAGGCCAGCTGCTGCGCCTCCCAGGCCACCGGTGGCTGTTCGTGCAGCAGGAAGGTGCAGTCCTTGAAATCGCGCTGGCGAAAGTAGTCGTCGATCTTCTGGTACGGCGCCACGCTGCGGCAGACGACGCCGCCCAGCGCCGGCTCGTAGCCGCCGGCCTGGTGCATCCACGACATGTAGCCGACCGGGAAGTACGCATACAGGCTCAAGCGCCGCGCGCGCCCGGAGACGTTATGCACGCGGCATTCCCACAACTCCACCGCATCGTCGGTGGGCAGGGCCACGCACAGTTCCACCACGATGCCGTCATGGCGCACGCGCCACCGCACATCGTGCTTGCCGGCGGAGAATTCGAACGCCTGCGGCTGCGCGCGCACCGGTTCGTGCGGCACCGAATACAGCGCCCCGCTGTCTTCGTCCTTGAGATAGAAGAAACGCCCGGGATGGTGCGCGTAATACGGCTGCTCCGGCATCATGAAGTTGCGCGCTTCCAGCATCGGTGCATGCGCATACTTCGATGGCTCCGGCTGCATGAACTGGCCGGTGGCGTAGCCGCGGCAGGTGAGCTGCAGCATCATGCGGCGGTTCCACAGGAACCCGCCGGCATTGGGCATGGCGGTGGGGCTGTAGAGCGCGTAGCGCGCGCCGTCGGCGCTGGGTGCCAGCAAGGTGGACAGATCGTCGGAAGCAGCAAGAGGCATTGCAGACACGGTCAGAGGTGCTCCTGTTCGTCGCGCTTGCGCGCGGCCAGTTCATGCTGGATGCGACGCAGCAACGCCTCGTCCAGCGGATAAAAACGCATGGTCCATGCCGCCAGCAGGGCGATGACACCGGGAATCACCGTCAGCAGCAGCACGATGCCGGTCAACGACCCGCTGGACTGCGCACTGTTGGCGACATAGCCCATGCCGGCCAGCACCCAGGCGATGCCGGCCGAGGCGAGCGCGCCACCCAGCTTTTGCGAAAATGTCGCCGCCGCGAATGTCATCGCGGTCGCACGCCGGCCGGTGCGCCACTCGGTGTAGTCGGCGCTGTCGGCATACATCGAAAACGCCAGCGGCGACTTCGGCCCCAGTGCCAGCCCGATCAAGATGTTCAACACGAAGATGGCCCACACCGCATCGGCAGGCACGAAGAACATCGCACAGCTCAGCAGGCCAACAATGGCCATCAGCCCGCACATCAGCTGGCGCTTGTCCCAGTGCCGTGTCAGCAGCGGCGTGATTGCTGCGCCAACACCCAGCGCCACCGAATAGCAGCCCAGGAACAAGCCGACCAGATCCGGCCGTTGCACGTAATACTTGAGGTAGTACACCCCCGCACCGCCGCGCATGGTGATGGTGATCATGATGATCAGCGACAGCACGAACAGCACGCACCACGGCTTGTTCTGCAGCAGATCGGCGATGTCGCGGCGCACCGGCGTGCGCTGTTGCGGCGGCGGCTGCACGCGCTCGCGCGTGGTCAGGGCCACGCTGACAAACAGCGCCACCGCAATGGCGCCATACAGCATCATCGTGCGCTGCCATCCCAGCGCATCGTTGCCGTCGCCGAACCAGCGCACCAGATCCATCGTGAAGTAATTGACCAGCGTGGTCCCTGCAAACGCGCCGATGAAACGCAGGCTGATCAGACCGGTGCGCTGCTTGCTGTCGGCGGTGATCACGCCCGAGAGCGCCGAATAGGGAATGCTCACCACGGTGTAGGCCAGCATCATCACCAGGAAGCTGAGCGTGGCCCACCACATGCGCCCGTGTTGATCCAGGTCCGGGGTGGTGTAGGCCACCACTCCCGTCACCGCCATCGGCACCGCACCCCACAGCAGATACGGGCGGAATTTGCCCCAGCGGCTGCGCGTGCGGTCGGCGATCGCCCCCATCGCCGGGTCGGCGATCGCATCGGCGATCTTGGTCAGCAGGATCATCGTGCCCACGGCCGCGGCCGGCAGATGCATGGTGTCGGTATAGAAGATCAGCAGGAACGCGGAGATGTTGGCCCAATACAGATTCAGGCCCAGATCGCCGGCGCCGTAGCCCAGCTTTTCGCGCCAGCGCAGGCGTGCCGAGGCAGGAGACGGTGCGGGTGTTGACGTCATCGGGTGACCTTCGGATGCGTTGTACCCGGCCGGTCGCGCCGTTACGCTGGGCGCCCGCTCACCTGGCAAGGAGCGCCGACGCTACACCACGCATCGGCTGCCGCCAACGTGAAATCCGCTCAAATGCCGAATCGATCCGGAGATATAACCTGACGTGATGGACACCGCCGTCCCCACCACGCCCGCGTCCGCTTCGCCCCTGGCCATCGTGGTGATGGGCGTGTCGGGCAGCGGCAAGACCACCATCGCGCAGGCACTGGCCGCACACTACGGCTTCCGTTTCCTGGATGCCGACGACTATCACAGCGTAGCCGCGCGCGCGCAGATGGCCGCCGGCCAGCCGCTCACCGACGCCATGCGGGTGCCGTGGGTGGAACTGCTGGCCGCCACCCTGCGCGCGTGCGTGCAGGCCGGCGAATCGGTGGTGCTGGCGTTCTCCGGATTGCGCCACACCCATCGCCAATTGCTGCGCAGCAGCGGCGTGCCGATGCGCTTCGTGTTCCTGCATGCCGCGCCGCACGTCATCGCTGCACGCCTGGGGGCGCGTGCCGGCCACTTCATGCCCCCGAGCCTGCTCGACAGCCAGCTGCAGACGCTGGAACTGCCGCTGGACGAAGCAGACGTGGTGTCGGTGGACGTGGATGCCAGCGTGCCCGAGGTGGTGCACGATGCGATCGCGCAACTGGCGCTGATCGACACGGCAGCAGCCAACGCCGGCACACCCTCGTTGCCTAGCGCGCCCTAGCGGCGCCGCCATGGCAGCGCAATCGCCAGCACGCTCACCACCAGTCACGCAGCACGCGCCGATAGCGTGTCGCGGCGCGCGTGCGGCAACGGCGCCTCGCCAGCACTGTCGGGCAAGGCATGTGCACCGGTTTCCAGGTCGGCCAATCGGCACGGGCCTGCGCCCGTGGCGGGCCTCCTGCAAAGATATGGGCGGCACTGCATCGCCGATACCACACAAGGTGGCGCAAAATGTCCTGGTTACTTTTTGCAAACCCATGATTTGCGCCGAAATCAGCCGCGTTCTGGCTGAATCATTTTTCCTATCGCGCCAACGCCAGATAGTGATGGATCATCACGATTTGCGCGATTAACGCACATGCTGAACGCAAATTTTTCGACTTGGTCATACCAGATCCAGGCGGACCCAACCGCTCTCTGAATGCAGGCGCGCACCGATGTTGCAGGGTCATTCTGATCGGCGATCTTCGCTACGCAGATCTCGGGGGGGATCCAGCGCTTCCTTCCATCAATGGATACGCCGTGATGACCAACTCCAATCGCCGTTTACGGTTACGCAGTTTGACGCTCATTCCTTGCCTGCTCGCCAGCGCAGTGGCCTTTGCCCAGTCTGGCGCCACCAGCGCGCAGGCGCCGGTGTCGTCCCTGGACGCCCAGGCGTTCGCGCGCTCCGGCCAGGTCTGGCGCAGCTTCGGCAACGCCCTGCCCTTCGCCAGCCCTACCAACTGGCCGATCGCCGGCGGTGGCTATCTGAATCAGCGCTTCGCGCCGGGCGAGTGGAAGATCAACCGCAGCACCGTCAGCACCCTCAAGCCGGCCTGGACCCTGACCACCACCGGCGACATCTCGGCCACGCCCAGCATCGAGGGCGGCACGCTGTACGTGCCCGACTGGGGCGGCACGCTGTATAGCGTGGACACCCAGACCGGCAAGCCCAATTGGCAGGCCAAGCTGTCCGATTACACCGGCAAGAGCACCTCGCTCTCGCGTACCACCCCTGCCATCACTGCCAACAGCATCATCGTGGGCGACATGGCCGGCGGCACCGTGCTGGCCCTGGACAAGAAGACCGGCAAGCTGCTGTGGAAGAGCGAGGTCGAAACCAATCCGCAGGCCCAGATCACCTCCTCGCCGGTGGTCTACGGCAACCGCGTGTACCTGGGCGTGTCGTCCAGGGACTATGAAAGTCTTGATCCGACCCATCGGTTCTCGTTCCGCGGCAGCGTGGTGGCGCTGGATCTGAACACCGGCAAGAAGGTGTGGCAGTTCTACAACGCGCCCGAGGGCTATACCGGCGCCTCGACCTGGGGCCAGGTTGCCGTCGATCCCATCGCCCGCCGCATCTATTTCGGCACCGGCAACAACTACAACGTTCCCGCCAGCGTGGGGACCTGCGTGTCCAACGCACGCGCCTACCGCGGCAGCGAGTTGACCGTGCAGGATGAGCTCAACTGCATGGCGCCGGACAACTACGTCGACTCGGTGATCTCGCTGAATCTGGACACCGGCAAGCTGGTCTGGGCCAACCGCAATCAGGGCTACGATGCCTGGAACCTGTCCTGCATCCTCGCTCCCGACAATGGCCTGTGCCCCAACACCCAGGCGAGCAATCTGACCGGGCCCGATTACGACTTCGGCGGCGCAGGCATCAACCTGTTCTCCGTGCAGCGCGAGGGCAAGCTGCAGCAATTGGTGGGTGCCGGCCAGAAGAGCGGCATCTACTGGGCCTTCGACGCCAAGACCGGCGCCAGGGTGTGGTCCACGCAGGTCGGCCCGGGCGGCACCACCGGCGGCATCGAGTGGGGCGCGGCATTCGACCCCTACAAGTCGCGCGTGTATGTGGGCATCAACAACAATTTGAATACCCCGTACACACTGGCGCCGGGCAATACCGTCAGCCATAACGGCGGCTCGTGGGCAGCATTGGATGCGGCCACCGGCCGGATCCTGTGGCAGGTCAAGGCGCCGGGCATCAACCCGGTCAACCCGGCCGTACCGGCTGGTGCCCAGGGACCGATCAGCGTGTCGCCCAACCTGCTGTTTGCCGGCTCCATGGCAGGCAACATGGTGGCCCTGGACAGCGATACCGGCGCCACGGTCTGGAACTACAAGGCCACCGGCTCGGTGATGAGCGCGCCTTCGATCGTCGACGGTGCGCTGTACTGGGGCTCGGGCTATGCACGCAACAACTTCGGCGTTGCAGCCACGGCCAACCAGTTGATCAAGTTCGTGCCCGACACCGCTGCGGGCAAGTAGCGCTCACCCCATGTGATCTGCGTGCCGCATGACGCGCAGCCACAGCATCACGCGACGCCACCTTCCGGTGGCGTCGTCGTGTCTGCGGTAGTCCTTCCGTTGTGCACACGCACGCGCGGCTCGTCATCGCCCCCGCTGCTTGGCGCTTTGCGATAGCGGCTGTTATAGACGCGTCACCTGGCACAGCCGGATCTGTCCGGCCTCCAGTCCATGCGCCTCAGCCGCACGGCGGCGCAAGGCCCAGACCAGGTCCGCCGCATCCAGCGCGCCATCGGCGGGCACTTCCACGCTGTGGGCCAGTTGCCCCCACAGCACCGGCCGACCATCGCAATACCCCTCGTAGTCGGCGAAGTAATGCAGCTGGCGCCGCTCAGGTACCGACGTGGACATCGCCCTGGATCTCCGTGCAGCCCAGATGTTCCAACGCGATTTCCAGCCCGAGCAGATAGCTCTGCGCGCAATAGCCGCGCACCGTGGCCACCCGCTGCTTAAAGCCATCCGGCAGGCAGCGTTCCGGCCGGTCCACGCTGTCATCGTGGGCCTCCACGAACGGATACGGCAATGCGCCGAGCACACGATGCAGGCGCGGGCTGTCCACGCAGCTGCCCGGATCGATCAGCGCGATCTCCATCCGCGCCTGACCGGCCACGCGCAAGGCATCCAGCAATTCCTGCTCCGAGCCACAGGCCCGCAGCGCCACCGTCTTGCCTGCATCGCCGGCGCATTGCACCAGCTGGCGGATCACCGCCCGCGGCAACGGCCGCGGCCCACGCACCAACGGCAGCGATGCCTCCGGCCCACGCACGATCATGATCGACATGGCGGCGTCCTCAGGCGGCCACGCGCAACGGCGCGTGCAACGACGGCAGGCAACGCGCGGCAATGCTCAGCGACATCGCATACGCACGCGGCGCATCGTGCGGGGCAATCACCACCGCCAACGGCGCATGCTGCGGATGCAGCCACGGCTCCAACTCCTGCGCCGCATCGGCATGCAGCTCGATATACGGCGTGGGCAACGCATCCACCGCCGCGCGCAGGGCCCGGGCGCAGCTGCGCTCGGACAACGGCAGATCGCCCGAATCCAGCAGCACCAGCTCCACCTCCGCATCGCCACCGGCTGCATGCAATTCGGCGATCAAGCTATCCACATCGGCACACGCCAGCGTGCGCAACGCGCGCCCGGCACACTCGGGCAACTGCATCGGCACCAACGGCGCCGGATCGGCCTGAGGACCTCGCAAAATCAGGATACACATCGTGTTTGGCTCAACGCACCCCTGTGCGGGAGTGCCAAGGTAGGCCTGGAGGGCATAAAGGAGCTATTCGCGCGCCAGGGGGCGGCATAAAGAGTGCGTAATGGCTGCACTTGCCAATTCATTCAACCTATCTGCCCTATGGCAGCACCGTAAAGTCTGGAAGCCCCTGGCCGATAATGCGTGACTAGGTCCAGGAGCAGGTCAGGATGGAACGCGATCACGCCATCGAAGCAGCGGGATTGCAACGATGAGCTGGGCAATGGAGGCGCTGGGTCTCACAGCCGATGCCGATGCGCGCGCGATCAAGCGCGCGTACGCAGCACGCCTGAAAGCCACCCGCCCGGATGATGATCCGGCGGCATTCCAGCACCTGCACGAAACCTACCAGGCCGCATTGGCTTACGCAGCAAGCACCGAACGAGCCGACGAAGGCGGCGCTGACGATGCGCGGGTGGGCGCGCAGACCGCCACATCGACGGCACAAGCTCCACCAGGAAGCCCGCCTCCAAGCAATCCAGCACCGCGTTCGCTGGCCACATATATCCAGGACCCCGCCCTTGAGGCAGAAATCGAGCGCTGGCGGGATGGCACGCATGTGCAGGACTGCGCGGCGCGCATCCTGGCCGCAGCACATGACATGCCCGACCAGCGCTTTTCCGCATGGTTGAGCGAACTACCGGAATGGTGGTCGCTGGAGCTGCGTCCGCAGATTGGCCAGGCTCTCGCAGCCCTCATGAAAAACCGTTGCTTATCGGTCACCGATGCGACTTTCGATCTGCTGATCACGAGTTTCGGAGATGATCCCGAGGCCGATGCCTCCCATGCGCTGTGGTCGGCGCGCTTGCTCGGTGTGGCGCTGGAACAGTCGCCAGACTCCTTCGAACACTGGATGCAGAGCCATGCTGACACGTGGTCAGACTATCAGCGCTTCATGATCGGCCTCCACGTATCGCACGCGCTCGGTACGCAGCGCCCATCGCTACGCTTGGCGACCATCGATATGCTGATGAAGGCCTTCGGTTGGCAGGCGCAGGAGGAAGGTGACAACCTCGCCTGGCTTCACGCAGCACGCAGGACTGCGCGCAAACAGGAACTAGCGCTAAGGCGGGAGTCGGCGCTGGCACTCGATGGCGATGCTGAAATCCTGGCCTACGAGTTGGGAGCGGCTGGATGGGATGCGATGACGCCGCAATGGGCGGCCGCGCTGCGTTCACGACTAGCACGGCCACCCTCGCCATGGCGCTCGCTGACGACCGCGCTGCTACCGGCACGGCCTACCTGGATGTACCGCTTTTGCGCCATCGTGCAGCAGTGGTTTCCGCAGCAGTTGCCCGAATCGGTGCATGCGGAGAATCTGCGGTTCTGGACACAGATCGGCAACCCTCAGCGCCCGCATGGACGCCAGCTGGGCCTGGGACTGGCGCGAGGACTTTGCGTTGCCGCCCTGCTTGCCATCGGCGCTGGCGTGCTGGCCATCCTTTCGACCATTCATCCCGACACTGAGAGCGCTGCCTGGGCGTTCCGGGACATTGGACGGGGGTTGTTGAGCTGGATTGCGTTGGTACTCGTCCAGCTGGGTGCACATTGGCAGGCGCGTAGACTCACGCCAGGCACGCCCAAGCGCACCGCGCACCGTTGGCTATTGCCTGTGGCCATGACCGCAGGCATCGCCTGCACAGTGGGTGGATGGGGTACTGGCGTGGTGGGTGCAGCCATGGGCACTGCCTTGGTGCACATGGCGATGTACCGCGTCCTGGGGCGCATGGTTCCGCCACCGGCAGTCAAGGCGCCACAATCGCTCCTCATCTCGGGGATGATCGGGCTGGCATCGGCAGCCATGGGCGCAAGCCTGTGGCCCGGGTTGGCCGTCGCCCTAATACTCTGGCTCGTGTCGCTGGTCCAAGACGCGCAACACGACGATCTGTCCATCCTCAATTGAAGTTTCGTAGACGCCAAAGGATTTCGTCATGATCGTAGGTATCGACCTCGGCACCACACACTCGCTGATCGGCGTGCACGATACCGAGGGTGGTCGGTTGTTCGCCAATCCGCACGGCAGTGTGTTGACGCCGTCGGTGATCAGCATCGGCGATGACGGTAGCCTGTTGGTGGGTCAATCCGCCCGGGAGCGGCTGGTAACGCATCCACAGCACAGCGTGGCGGCGTTCAAACGTTGGATGGGGAGCCCGCGCGAGACCAAGCTGGGTGAGCGCAGCTTTCGTCCGGAAGAATTATCGGCACTGATCCTGCGCTCGTTGATCGCCGATGCCGAAGCGGCACTCGGCAGCAAGATCGAAGAAGCCGTCATCAGCGTGCCGGCGTACTTTTCCGATGCACAGCGCAAGGCCACGCGCGTGGCCGGCGAGCTGGCCGGCATCCGCGTCGAACGGCTGATCAACGAGCCTACCGCTGCCGCCCTGGCCTACGGGCTGCAGGAACGTGGAGGCGAGGGCCGGGTGCTGGTGCTGGACCTGGGCGGTGGCACGTTCGATGTGTCGCTGCTGGAAATGTTCGATGGCGTGGTCGAAGTGCACGCCAGTGCCGGCGACAATTTTCTCGGCGGCGAGGATTTTCTCGAGGCACTGGTGGAAGGATTCTGTGCCGAGCATCGCCTCGATGCAGCCAAGCTTGCGCCGGGTGACAGCGCGCAGCTGCGCCGCCGTCTGGAACAGCTCAAGCGCGAGCTGAGTACGCAGGCGCAAGCTGCCATCACCCTGAGCATTGCCGGACAAAGCTATGCCTGGGAGATCGACGAAGCGCGCTTTGCGCAGCTGGCCGAGCCGCTGTTGCAGCGGATGCGCACTCCGATCGAGCGCGCCTTGCGCGACGCCAAACTCAAACCGTCGGAGCTGGACGATATCGTGCTGGTCGGCGGTGCGGTGCGCATGCCGATGATCAGCCGCCTGGCCACGCGCATGCTTGGTCGCCTACCGCTGCGTCACGTCAACCCGGATCACGCCATCGCGTTGGGGGCGGTGGTCGCCGCGGGCCTGAAGAGCCGCCACGAAAGCCTGCGCGAAGTGGTGCTCACCGATGTCTGCCCATACACACTCGGCACGCAGGTCGCACGTCAGGGCAACGACGGCCAGGTGCGCTCCGGCTACTTCCATCCGATCATCCCGCGCAACAGCGTGGTGCCGGTGAGCCGCGAGGACCGCTTCTACCCGATCAACGAGCAGCAGAGCCAGGTCACCATCGATGTCTACCAGGGTGAAAATCCCATGGTGGAAAAGAACATCAAACTGGGCGAAATACGCGTCCCCCTGGACCCCAAGCGCGCACGCAGCGAGCAAGGCGTACTCACCCGCTTTACCTATGATGTCGATGGGCTGTTACAGGTGGAGGTGATCGAAGATGCCACCGGCAGGCGCCACGAACTGGTACTGGAACAGAACCCCGGACTGCTCGATCGCGAAGAAATCGCCCGCCGGCTGCAGGCCCTGGAGGCTCTGAAGGTACATCCACGCGACCAGCAGCAAAACATCGCACTGATGGCACGTAGCGAGCGTGTCTACGAGGAATACATCGACGCGCGGCATCTGGTGCAACAGTGGATGGTGCAATTCCGTGAGGTGCTTGAGAGTCAGGATCTGCAACGTATCGAGCGCCACCGCGACGAACTCGCGCAGGCATTGGACGAACTGGAGGCGCGTGCATGAACTGGGCGCTGGAGGCGCTGGGGTTGGATGACGATGCAGACACGCGTGCGATCAAGCGCGCGTACGCAGCGCGCCTGAAGCTCACCCGCCCGGATGACGATCCGGCCGGGTTTCAACGATTGCATGAAACCTATCAGGCCGCACTCGCCTGGTCGCGTTACCGCGCGGAGACAGAGGCGGCCGAGCAAGCCGCGAAGCCGCATGACGACGGCATGTCCGATGCTGGCGTGGGCAGTGGCCAACCCGCCGCGTCACCGCAGGCCGCATACGCTCCCTCAGCGGACGTCCAGCCCGCTGACCCGCGTTGGTCTGAATCCGCGCAGCCGGACGCAATGCCCCAGCCGGTCCCGGCAATTTCTGCCGACTGGATCGCGCCGCCACGCGTCCGGCAGCCAGATGTCGACGTGGAGCAAGTGCAGCGACGCATCCTGCAGCACGCCGGCGCGGTGGATGCGCAGAACCTGCAGCAATGGCTGGTGAGCCAACCGGAACTATGGTCATTGGAACTCAAGCCACAGATCGGTAGCGCTTTACAGCGCTCTCTGCTGGCCGAAAGTCACGCGCTCATCGCAGACAACTACGATGTGCTGGCAGAGTTCTTCGACTGGCAACAGGCGCTGGATGCGCCCGACCCCTATCTGGTCGAACAGGCGCGTACATGCATGCATCGTCGGTGGTTGCTACAGCCTGCCGGCCACGCCCGACTGGCCAGGCAGCTGCAGCGCTGCGGCGATGCCTCCGCATCCGTGCCTCAGGTACGCAGGATGCTGGGATGGCTGGCGCCAGCAGAGTCGGAAGGTACTGCCCTGGCCACGATGCTCTGGCCCGGACGCGCCAGCCGGGTCCGCCGCCTGCTCGATCTGATCGGTTACCTCCCGGGCGACAGCAAGCCGCCATCGCCACTGGATCGGGAGAGTGCGCTGCGCTGGTACATGGCCAGCCAGCGTGACGCGTTCAGCCCGATGATCGCCGCGCTGGGGTTGGTGCGCAGTGCGATCGTCGGTATGGCGTTCCTGCTGCTGTGCCTGCTGTTGGCAATGGTCGACCACAATCCGACACCGGGCATGTCGCCGGTCTTGAAGGTCGGGCTCTGGGGCGCAGTGATCAGTGTCGGCGGCTGGGCCGCGTGGTACGCCCTGACCTGCCTCCAGCGCTGGCAGTGCCGGCCGGAGAGCGATCCTCGGGTAGAGCACCCCTGGCTGCAACGTCTGTTCATTCCTGCCATCGGCGTGCTTGCGGGGACGTTGATCGTCGTCGGCCTGAAGCAGGCCGCAACCTTCATCGCCCTGCCCTTGCTGTTGATCGCACTGCTGCGCTGGATACGCCGCGACAGAGCGACCTTCCAGTTTCAATGGAGCTGGGGATGGGCATGGGCGGCACTTCTCTGCACCAAGGCCGCCTTCATGGGATTCGGTTATCTGGTTCTCTACCCCCAAGCCGCCCTGCTGGGGACTGCAATCGCCTGGAGTGCGGACCTGATCTCCCACTGGAGTGCGCGCAGGACCGCGGCGCATTGACGGGCACTGCCGTGCATCGATGAGATGCCTGCCTTCTTAGACGGCAGGCGGGGCGGCGTCGATGCTTGCGCTGGCGCCGCTTCGCATCAGGCAATCAATGGTCTGCGCACCATGCCGGCGGCAGTGCGCCGGGGCTTGGGCGCATGCTACTGCCGCGATAGTGCGTACGGGCCGTCTACTTCTCCCGCCGCCAATTCACCGACCCCTTGGTCTCCACCGTGCTGGATTCGGCTTCGATATCGAAGCCACGGCTGAGCAGGTATTTGAGCGTCAGCACCGAGCCGCTGCCGACCATCGAGACGCCGTAGCCGACGTAGAGTTTCGGCGAGAGGTACTTGCCGAAGCCCACGACCGAGCCGACGGTGCTGGATTCGCTCACCCCCGCTTCGTCCAGGCCGAGCTTGGCGCCGATCTGCGAGGCGATCAGGCTGCTGCCGGCCGATAGTGCGGCCGATGCGGCGCTGACCTGCTGGGTTTCGTCGCTGCTGGCGGTGGACAGGCCGCGGCCGAGCACCAGATAGGACAGCGCTTCGGATTGCGACATCGCCGGTTCGGACCATACGTCGGCACGTGGGGATTCGGCGCGGCCGCTGACGTCGATGCCGGCGGTGACGTCGCCGACCTTGCGTTCGGCGCGCAGGCTCACGCGCGGGTCGGAGACGATGTTGTTGTTCCAGGTCAGCTGGCCGCGGCTGATGGTCAGGTCCTGGCCATAGGCCTTGTAGCGGCCGCGCACGTCCAGCCCGCCGTTGGCGGTCATTTCGCGGCCCGGGCGCGCGCGGATCTGCATCTGCCCGCTCAACCCGCCCTTCAGGCCGAAGCCGCTCATGTTGACCTTGTCGCCGAGCACGATGGCCAGGTCCATATCCAGCGGCGAGGCCGGAGCTTCTTCCGGATCCACCGGGTCCAGCACCACCACGTCCTCGGACACAGAAGTGCCGCGGTCCAGGCGCTCCAGGTCGATGTCGGCCTCGGGCACGGTGACCTTGCCGCGCAGCTGCATGGTGTTGTCGGCGATGCCGAACTGCATGTCCGGGTTGGCGATGATGCGCAGCTCGCTGGTGTTGTAGGCCAACACGTTTTCGCCACGGATATTGAGCAGCAGCGGCGTGCTGGTGCCGAACCACGACAGCCCGCCGTCGATGGTGAGCGTGCCCTCGCCGGACTTGGCCGAGGCGGTGATCTTGGCCGAGCCATCCGGCAACGCGTCGAAGCGGCCCTTGCCCTCGCTCAACGTCAAACCCATCGACGGGTATTCGGCGGTGAAATCGCTCAGGGTGGCGTCGCCGCCCAGCAGCGGTTTGTCGCGGGTTCCGCGCAGGCTCACGTGGCCTTCGACCAGGCCCTTGGGCCGCACCACATCGGCCACCACCAGCTCCAGCCAGTACAGCCGCGACATATTGAGATACAGCTCGCCGTTAAGCGGGGCATAGGCATCCCAGCCGGTGGTGAACTTGGCATCCACAAAGCCGGCGCCCTGGAAGCCGATACCCAGCTTGGCCTGGATCTGCTGCTGGGTGAAATCGGCCTGCATGCTGAACTGGTCGTAGCGCAGCAGTTCGCCGCGATTGGGATTGCCGGCCACTGCCGCATAGCGGGTCTCGCCCAGGCGGATGCCACCTTCGGGCGAGGCGATGCGCAGGCTGCCTTCCCAGGCGTTGCCGCGCGGCTTGAAGCTGCCATCCAGCGACAGCTCGCCACGCAGGTAGATCTGCCGGCCTTCCTGCTTGGGCAGCCACGGCTGCACCAGCGCCAGCGGCAGCGCGTCGCCATGCACCACCATGCCCTCGCGCGGCCAGTTGGCGCTGGCGCACAGCGCGCCACCGGTGGCTGCGCCCAGGCAGGTGTCTGACAGCGTAAACGCGGCGCCATCGGTGCTGAACTGCGCCGGCTGACGTAGCGCCCAGGCATCGCCCTTGGACGGTGCGATGCGCAATGTGGCGACCTGGCCCTGCCAGCGCTCGCCATTGCGGCGCATATCGCCCTGCAAGGCGACATTGGCCATGCTGTTGGCGATGTCGGCATCCAGACGCAGCGCTTCCACTGCGCCGCGTGCCTGCACGCGCACGCTGTCCAGCACCACACCGGCTTCGATGGCAGTGCCTTGCAATGCGAGCTGCCCATCGCTGCCGCGCCACGGCAGCCGGCCGCGCAGGCTGAGGCTCTGCGCACTGTAGGTGTCCCAGCGCAGGCCGCTGCCGGCGATGTCGGCGGTGATGTCCGGCGCATCGCGCTTGCCGCTGACCTGCAGCTGCCCGCGCACCACGCCGGTGGCGCCAGGCAGTACATCGTCCAGCTGCAACGGCTGCAGTTGCGCGGCGATGTCCAGCTGGTCGCCCACCTTGCCCTTGGCGGTGATGCGGCTGGCGCCCAGCGCCAGTTGCAGCTCGCCCTCGCCCTGTTCGCCACGCAGGGCGAACTTGCCATTGGCCGACAGCGCGCGTTGGCGCAGCTGGCCGGTCAGGCTGGGGATGTCTGCGGTGGCCTCGAAGCCCGGCGACACGCCACCGGCCGGCGCCGGCAGCTGACGGCCCTTGGAGGCGATCTTGCCGGACAGGTTGCCGTTCCAGCCCGGGACGAAATAGCCCGGGTCGAACTTGGCAAGTTGCGCGGTGACGTCCCACTGCAGCTCCGGCGTCCAGCCCACCTCGCCGGTCAGATCCAGCGAACCGCCCGGCGTTTTCGCCTGCACCTGCTTGAGCTGCGCGCGCTGATCGTTGCCGCGCGTGTCGAACACCAGGTTGGCCTGCTGCCCGTCGCGCTCCACCGTGGCGCGGCCGATCGCCGCCCACGCCTTCAAGGTGCCGGCCACGCCCAACCGCGCCTCGCGCAGTTCCACCGGCACCAGCGGCGCATCCGGCGTGGCCGGATCCGGAGTGGGAGTGAAGCGCAGGCCGCTGGCATTGACCGCAAAGCGGAAGCTCGGGTTCTGGGAGTCGCGGAAATCGGCGGTGCCGCGCAGCTGGGTACGGCCGTCGAAGGTGTCGACCACCAGCGGCTCGACGGTCAGCACCTGATCGACCAGGCTGATATGCGAGGGCTGCAAGGTCGCGCTCAACTCGCCCTGTTTGACGCTGCCTTGCAGGTCGGCCTTGCCGCCCTTGCCGGAGGCCTGCAGGTTCAGTGCGATCGGCGTGGCCGGGGCGGCATACTGCCCGTTGCTGGCCGGCATCAGCAGCGAGGTATCCAGCGCCTCGGTGACCGCCTTGAACGCCCAGGTCGGGTCGTCACGGCCGGTGAACACCAGGCTGGCCTGCAGCGGCGCCGGTGCACGGCCGGCGATGGCCACTTCCATCTTGTCCAGGTCCCCGCGCGCCACCAGCCCCAGGCTGGCCGGGGTACGGCCGCGTGCGGCCGGCAGCACCGCAGTGGCGGTGAGATCGGCGCGGTAATCGTCGTTGGGAAGGTAGTCGCCATGCAGGCGGAAGTCGCCCATGTCGGTGTCGATGACCAGATCGCGCGTGCGCAGCTCGCCGGTGGCCACTTCCAGGCCGCCCTGCACGGTGTGCAGCACGATCATCGGCTGCTGCAGCTGGGTGATGCGCAGGTTCTGCACATCGATCTTGTCGGCCTGGATCGCCAGCGGCACGGTGATCTGCGGCAGCGATTCGGGCCAGCTGGGGAGCTTGAACGGTTCCTCGCTCTTGCCCAGGTTCAACGTGGCGTTGCTGACCTGCACCGCATCCAGCTGCAGCTTGCGTCCCAATAGCGGGCGCAGGTCCGGCTCCAGATACACGCGCTCGGCGGTGAAGTGGATGTCCTGATAGTTGAAGTCGACATTGCGCAGGGTCAGCGGGCCGGCGATCGGGCCTTCGACGCTGCCATAGGTAAAGCTGGCGCCAACCGGCAGGCGCGCGACCACTTGCGCCAGCAACACGTCACGCCCGGCCACGGTCTGCAGCAGCCAGTAGATGGCGATCAGGGCCAACAGCACCAGCCCCAGCACGGTCAGGCCCGAGCCCACCCAGAAGCGGCGCCGGCGATAGAAACGTGGGCGCGCGGCGGGCGGCGGCGTGGGCGTGCTCACAGGTTGGCCCCGATATCGATGTACAGCTGGAACTGCGAGTCGGGGTCGTTCAACCCATGCGCGATGTCCACCCGCACCGGTCCCACCGGCGAGCGCCAGCGCAGACCGAAGCCGATGCCGGTGTGCCAGTCCGGGCGGTCGTCGAAGGCGCTACCGCCATCGACGAACACCGCCCCGCCCCAGGGGCCGCCCTTGAGGTAATGCTCGTATTCGGCACTGGCGGTGACCACGTTCTTGGCGCCGAGCGCGAATTCGTCCGGCTTGGGCGTGCGCGGACCGACTTCGCGGAAGGCATAGCCGCGGATGCTGTTGGCGCCGCCGGCAAAGAACCGCAGGCTGGGCGGCATCGCCACCAGGTCGCTGGTCCAGGTGGTGCCGCCTTCGCCGCGCAGGATCAGCCGGCCGTTGTCGCCGGCGCCCAGGAACCAGCGCAGTTGCCCGTATAGCTGGCCGAAGTTGGTGTCCGAGCCGGCCCCTTCGGCGCCACCGCGGATGAACATCTGCCCGGACACCCCGCTGCGCGGAAACAGCCGGTCGTCGACGTTGACGTAGTTGGCCTGCAGCTGCGGGTAGACCAGGGTGGAGGTCTCGTACACCGCGCCTTCGAAGTCGTCGCCGCTGCTGAAGCGCCAGCGCTCACGCAAGGCATTGATCGAGGCGATGGCGCTCCAGCGCTCGTTGATCTGGCCGCTGCGGCTGCCGGTGAGTTTGACGTTACGCAGGTCGATGTACTCGGTCTGTTCGTCGTACAACCGCGCCGAGGCGGTATACCAGCCGTCCAGCCAGCGGAACGCCGGCACCCGGTAGCTGGTGGTCAGGCTCTTGCGGTTCTGCGCATAGTCCAGCTGCGTGTCCATCTTGTGGCCGCGCGAATTGACATAGCGCCGCTCCACCCCGCCGCGCACACCGGCGCCGCTCTCGCTGCCGTAGCTCAGGCCGGAGGTGTAGATGGTGCGCTTGGCGCGGGTGAGCTTGACGTCCACCGGCACGCGGCCATCGGCATCGGCTTCTTCGGGCTTGGGCTGGATATCGATGGTGCTGAAGTAATCCAGCTTGGTCAGCGACTCGCGCAATCGGTCCAGCTTGCCCTCGTGGTAGTAGCTGCCCTCGTCCCAGTAGACCAGGGGGTCGAACAGGCCATCACGGAAGTAGTCGTAGTCGAAACGCACCTTGCCCATGTCGTAGCGGCGGCCGCTATCCCAGTTCAGATCGATGTCGGCAGCATGTTCGGCGCGCGTCACCGCCACCCGTCGCTGGGTGAAATCGGCATCGAAATACCCGCGCTCGGCCAACCGCCGGGTGATGCGCACCTTGCTGGCCTCGTACTGCGGATGGCTGAAGACCTGGCCTTCGCGTGGCTCGAACTGCTTGAGATCCTGGCCCAGGTAGCGGTCCTGCTCGGCCCAGCCGGTGATGGAGATATGCGAGGTGCGCACCCGCACTGGCTCGCCGCGGTTCACCGTGATCACCACCGTCACCCGGTCGCCGCTGCGCGGTGCGGCCAGTTCGATGGTCGGCGAGTAATAACCGAACGGCTCCAGCGCCTCGCGCGTTTGCCGCTCCGCCTGTGCCAGCAGGTACTCCAACCGCGACTCGCCCTGCTCCTTGCCCACGGCCTCATACAGAGACAACGAGACCTGGATGTTCTCGATCATCTCGGCATCGTCGCCCTCGTCCAAACCCTTGATCTCGATCTTGTCGATGGTCGCCCGGGCAACCGCTGGTAGCGGCACGAACACGGTACACAGCAGGGAGAGAGCAAACGCGACTTTAAGCATCGGCCAAGGATACCCAGCCCTGCTGTGAAGGGACAAAAAATCTGAGCAAACGCGACTATACGGCGCGCGATGGAGTGGCTAGAGTCGGCAGGTTGTTAATGTTTCGTTGACACCCGTTGCGCAGCCATCCCCCGATTGCCGCGCCCGTTCGACACCTTTGGAGAGAGGTCTTTCATGAAGCGTCATCTGCTGGTGACTGCGGTTTGCACTGCCCTGGCGTTGCCGTCGCTTGCGGCGGCACAGGATCAAGGGGAAGTGACGCAATTGGACAAGGTCACTGTGACAGGTTCATTGATTCCACGTTCCCAGATCGAGACAGCCACGCCGGTGTTCTCGATCACCGCTCAGGACATCCAGCGCCGCGGCTTCAAGGACGTCTACGACGTGCTGCGCTCGCAGCCGATGGCCACCGGCGCGGTGCAGGATGGCCAGTTCAGCAACGGCTTCACCGCCGGCGCCAAGTCGCTGAGCCTGCTCGGCCTGGATCCGGGCTTCACCCTGGTGCTGATCGATGGTCGCCCGATGGCCGACTATCCACTGCTCTACAACGGGCAGAGCAACTTCGTCGATCTGGCCAGCGTGCCGGTGGGCATGGTCGAGCGCATCGACGTCGCACCTGGCAACCAGTCCTCGATCTACGGCTCCAGCGCGATTGCCGGTGTGGTCAACATCATCCTGAAAAAGCGCATGGACGGCGTGCAGATGAATTACCGCATGGGCACCTACGACGGTGGCGGCGGCAACAACCAGCGCTTCCAGCTCACCGGCGGCAACGAGATCGGCGGCGCCAATATCGTGTGGGGCCTGCAGCTCAACAATCAGGACCCGATCTACGGCTACCAGCGCCGCGATTTCGATTCTACCAACGACAATCCGGACCCGACGCTGCGTTATGGTTCACGCATTGCGCTGCATAACCTCCCCGGCCCCCCGGCCAGCTATGTCGACCCAGGGGCAGACAACTGCGCCGCGTTGGGCGGGCTGTTCAACGGTTCGGTGCAGTACGACAACCGTGCCAACCGCGGCAACTTCTGCAGCAGCCGCGCAGTACCAGGGTATGCCAGCATCCTCAACAAGGAACGCAGCGCCAGCGGCTATGCCAACCTGAGCTATGCGTTCAACGACAACGCCGAGCTGTATTCGACCCTGCTGCTCAACCGGACCAAGGTCGAGGTCAATAGCGGACCCCGCTTCTGGCAGAGTTCTGTCGATACCGGCGGTTTGTTCTACAACGGGGACAGCCAGCAGCTCGAAAGCTATCAACGCATTTTTGCACCGGAAGAAACCGGCGACAACGATTTCAACAACGACCGCCAGACTGCCGACTCCTACAACATCGCACTCGGCCTGAAAGGCGGCCTGGGTGCCAGCAACTGGACCTACGATGCGTACTACGCACGCTCGGAATATCGCATCGACAGCCGCCAGCAATGGCCGCTGGCCGACCGCATCGAAGATTTCTTCCGCGAACAGTTCCTCGGCGCGCCGCAGGGCGAGTATTACGGCTACCCAATCTATTCGCCCAACGATGCCAACTTCTACCGCGCGTTGACGCCGGCGCAGTACCGCAGCTTCAACGATGAGATCCGTACCAAGTCCAGGACCTGGACCCAGAACGTCAACCTGCAACTGACCAATACCGAGTTGTTCAACCTGCCGGCCGGTGCGGTCGGCATCGCCGGCGTGTTGCAGGCAGGGAATCAGTACTGGACCAACCCGACCGACCAACGCGTGATTGCTGGCGACTTCTACCAGCTGACCGGCACCCAGGGCAGCGGCAAACGCGAGAACTGGGCGGCGGCCTTGGAAATGCGCGTACCAATCCTGAGCACTCTCACGGCCAATCTGTCCGGCCGCTACGACGACTACAAGAACCAGGGCGGCGGTAGCGATTCCAAGTTCACCTACAAGGCCGCTCTGGAGTTTCGCCCGATCGATGCGTTGCTGTTCCGCGGCAACTACGCCACTGCGTTCAAGGCACCGGACATGGCGTTCTCGTTCGCTGGCGACAGCGGCTTCTTCCAGAACGTCAACGACTATTACCGTTGCGCGGTCGAAGAACCCGGCGTGCCGATCTCCGACTGCACCTATGGCGGCACCAGCATCCAGGGCCGCCGGTCCGGCAATGCGGATCTGAAGTCGATCACGGCCAAATCCTGGGGCGCAGGCGTGGTGTGGTCGCCGAGCGCACGCTTCAGCGTCAATGCCGATTACTACAACATCAAGATCGACGACAAGGTCAGCGACCTGAGCACCGATGCGTTGTTGCAGAACGAATCGGCCTGCCGGCTGGGCGCCCTGGACATCAATTCGCCAACCTGCGTGGACGCGCTGTCGCGCATCGACCGCACGGCCGCCGATGCGCCGGTGCCCAATCGCCTGAGCAACATCCGCATCAACCCGGTCAATATCTCCAACGAAGAAATCTCCGGCGTGCTGACCAAGGCGACCTACAATCTGGCGACCGAGTCGTGGGGCCTGTTCGTGTTGGACGCGCAGTACAACCTGACGCTCAAGCACGAAAGCCAGCAGTTCCCGCAGGATCCGGTGCGCGACCTGCTGAACGAGCCGTTCTTCTCGTCCGAGTTCCGCAGCATCACCAATGCCTCGATCACCTGGCAGAAGGATGCCTGGACCACCACGGTGTTCGGCCAGCGTTACGGCCGTACGCCCAACTTCACCGCGGGCCAGAGCACCGATGGCTATGCGGTGGAAGGGGCGCGCAAGGTCAGCGCATGGACCACGTTCAATGCGACGCTGGACTATGCGATCAACGACGACATCTCGCTCACGGCCACGGTCAACAACCTGACCAATGAGCGTCCGCCGCGCGACCGCACCTACACCGACTACCCGTACTACAACATCTTCAACTACACCGGCTACGGCCGTTCCTACATGCTGGAATTGAACTGGCGCTTCGGCGCTCACTAATTCCTGCACACGCGTGATCCAGCGGCAGCCACCCGGCTGCCGCTGGCGTTTTTGGGCTTGCAACGCCTATGCGGCGCGCTTGCCCGCATTGCATGCCGCAGCACTCATGACGTTGTGCGGGCGGGTGCAGCCAACCTGCATGCCATAGCCCGGCCCCCCATGCATCGGTGAGCATCAGATAAAAGAGAGTGGAAGGCGCTCGCAGCGCACCTGCTAACGCTGTCAGGGCGCGCCCGCGTCGATCAGGCCGGCCTGTGACAAGGCCTGCCGCAACGGCTCCAGCTGGGTGGTATAGCGCCGCCATTCCTCCGCGCTGCGACTGTGCACCCCTTCGCGCACCTGCACACTGCTCAAGGTCGCCGACGCTGCCGCATTGCGCGTGATATCGATTTGCCCAGGCTCGATATCCAAACCGCAATGCGTCATCAACTGGGCCAGTACAACGGACGGCTCGCGCACCATCTGCGTGTAGTCCACATCGATCACCCGGCCCGGCAAGGCCGCGCGCCATTGCGCCATCAGACCGTGATACGCCTGGTAGTGACGCGCCAGCGTGTGCATGTCGTAGCTGTACGCATACGAATCGCCAAACAGCGCGCGGTAATTGGAGAAGCATACCGCCATCGGATCACGCACCAGATGCACGATCAGGGCATTGGGAAGCGCGCGTGCGATCGGGCCGATCGCTACCGCGTTGGCCGGTAGTTTATCGATGTACCAGCGCGCCGATCCGGCACGCCACTGGGTCTGTTCCAGATAGCGCTGGCCGATTTGCGCGTAGTCCAGCGTGGGAAGCGCCCGCAATAGGTCTACATCCAGCAAGCTGCGACCGGCCTGGTCCGCTCCCCAGCGCAACTGATGGCCGAAGTCGTTCAACTCACCCGCAGACACGATCTGCGAATGATTACCGAGCATCCGCTCCAGCACCGTGGTGCCTGAGCGTGGCAGGCCGAGCACGAAGATCGGTTGCGGCCCCTGCACCGTCGCGGTGTCGCCGGCGGCGAACACGCCCTGCACGGCCAGGGCACCCAGTTGCGCGTACAACGCTGCTTCGGCGTTCGCATCGTGGCGCAGACGCGCATGCATCACCGCATTACCGTGCTGAAGCGCGTCCCACGCGGCATCGGTGTCGCCGAGGTCTTCCAGCTCCTTGTACAACGCAAACGCCAGCCCGGCGCGGTCTTCGCTCTCGGGTCTGGAGAGCTGCAACTGCTGATGTAATTGCGCGACATGGTTGTTGCTGGTGGTCTGGCGGCGCAGGCGCGCACGCGTCAACGCTGCGCGGCCATAGCCGGGCTTCTGCGCCAGGGCCTGCTCCAGCGCCTGCGCGGCCTCATCAAGGCGACCGTTGAATTGCAATTGCACCGCAAGAAAAAAACGGAAGTCCGGGCCATCGAAACCACAGGCCTGCGCGCGCTGCATCATCGCCAATGCGTCGACGTGTTCGCCCAGAGATTGGTGCACGTGGGCGAGCAAGGCCAAGGTCGCGCCGTCGCGGCACTGCATCACCGATGGATGCCGCAGCAGCGTGTGCAGTTCGCGATGCTCGCCCACACGTAACAAGGCCTGCGCCACACGGCAACGCATCGCCACGTCGTGGCCAACATCGCGCGCGGCCAGGTGTAATTGCGTGACCGCTTCACGCATGCGGCCGTTGGCCAACACGGTGCCGGCCAGCAAGACGCGCGCAGACACATGCGTCGGTTCGACATCCAGCAGCGCCTGCAATGCAGACGCCGCCACGGCCAGATCGCGCCGCGCCAATGCGGCCTGGGCGTTGCGCCAGTGAGCCGCGCCGGCGGTGCTGGACATCAGCTGGACAGGTGCTCGATGGCGGCCACGCTGCCCAGGCGGTCGCCGAGCTTCTTGAGCAGCGCCAGGCGGTTGGCACGCAGTTGCGGGTCGTCGGCATTGACCATCACGCCGTCGAAGAACGCATCCACCTGCGGGCGCAGGCGGGCCAGGCGTGCGAGCACGGCGACATAGTCATGCCGGTGCAGCGCATCGCCGGTATCGCCGATGGCCGCTTCCACCGCTTCGGCCAGTGCTTCCTCGGCCGGTTCGCGCAGCAGACTGGTGTCGATGTCGCCGGGGATCTCGCCCTCGATCTTGCGCAGGATATTGCGGATGCGCTTGTTGGCTGCGGCCAAGGCTTCGGCTTCGGGCAAGGTGGCGAAGATGCCGATGGCATCGATGCGGCGGTCGAAGTCGTAGAGGGAGGCGGGTCGCAATTCTGCGACGGCATTGAAGTGCGTGACTGGAACGCCTTTATCGCCGTAATAGCCTTTTAAGCGGTCAAAGATGAAGTCTAAAATTTCACCAATCGGGGTCTGATCAACATGCTCCCTTACAGCATTCGGACTGCCCATCCTTCGAGCAGCAACGATACTGACTTGACCGTGCTCAATCCCCAACGCAGCTGAAAGCGTCTGCGCGCGCTTAAAGCTCGATACCGAAGCGTCATCATCTGGAAGGCTGTTGACAGCAGTTGAAAAAATTGCGGGTAGTTTCAGATCAAACCCCGACTCAATCACCGTCCGCGCCAACCCCAACGCATTACGCCGCAACGCAAACGGATCCTTGTTGCCGGTCGGTTTCAGCCCAGCCGCAAACCCGCCGGCCAACGTATCCAGACGCTCGGCAATCGCCAGCACCTTGCCCAGTGGCGAGAGCGCGATGTCGTCGCCGGCGAACCGCGGCTGGTAAGCCTCGTCGATGGCCAGCGAAATCTCGCTGGGCTCGCCGGCGGCCTTGGCGTAATGGCGGCCGGCAATGCCCTGCAATTCCGGGAATTCATTGACCATGCGCGATTGCAGGTCGTTCTTGGCCAGTTCCGCGGCGCGACGCGCCTGTACCGGGTCGGCACCGACCTGTGGTGCGATCGCCTCGGCCAGTGCCGCCACGCGCGCAACCTTGTCGGCCACCGTGCCCAGCTTGGCCTGGTAGGTCACCGTGCGCAGGCCTTCACCCATCGCAACCAGCCCCTGCTTGAGGTCTTCATCGAAGAAGAACTTGGCGTCGGCAAAACGCGGGCGGATGACGCGCTCGTAGCCCTTGGCCACTTCGGCCACGTTCCTGGAGACGATATTGGCAATGCCGATGAACTGTTCGGTCAACTTGCCGCCATCGTCCAGCACCGGGAAGAATTTCTGGTTGATCTCCATGGTTTCGATCAGCGCTTCCTGCGGTACCGCCAGGAACTCGCGTTCGAAACTGCACAGCACCGCCGACGGCCATTCCACCAGATTGACCACCTGCTCCAGGTTGTCGTTGCTGATGCGCGCGCTGCCGCCGGCCTGCCTGGCGGCCGCTTCGACCTCTTCGATGATGCGCGTGCGGCGTGCATCGGCATCCACCAGCACATGCGCGCTGCGCAGTGCATCGATGTAATCGCCCGGCGCTGCCAACGCTATCTCGCCCTCATGCATGAAGCGGTGGCCGCGCGTGATGCGGTCGCCACGCACGCCCAGCAAGTCGGCCGGAATCACCTCGTTGCCGAACAGCAGCACCAGCCACTGCACCGGCCGGGCAAAAGCGTAGTCGTGCGCGCCCCAGCGCATCGGCTTGGGGATGGGCATGGCGGCGATAGCCTCGCGCAGGATCTCCGGCAGCAGCGCGGCGGTGCGCGCGCCCGGCGTCACCGCACGGTGCACGAAGCGCTCGCCCTTGGCGTCGCTGGTGCGCTCCAGCGCGGTCCAGTCGATGCCGGCCTTGGCGGCGAAGCCGGCCAGTGCCTTGGTCGGCTGGCCTTCGGCGTCGAGGGCGATATTGAGATACGGGCCCAGCACTTCGGAGCGCTGCTCCGGCTGCTCGGTGGCCACGCCCGGCAACAGCACCGCCAGCCGGCGCGGGGTGGACAGCGGCTTGGCATCGCCGCGGGTGACCGCAATGCCGCGCTTTTCCAGACCGCTCAGCACGCCATCGAAGAAGGCCTGCGCCAGACCCGGCAGCGCCTTGACCGGCAGCTCTTCGGTGCCCAGTTCGATCAGCAGGGGAAGTTGTTCGCTCATATGACATGGACCTTTACGTGTTCCCTTCTCCCGTCGGGAGAAGGTGCCCCGAAGGGGCGGATGAGGGTACGGGCGAAGCTCTTTGGAGGTTGGGTGCATGAGGGCTGCGCCCTCGTACCCTCACCCCAACCCCTCTCCCGTAGGAGAGGGGCTTGTTGCTTCCTTCTCCCTGCGGGACATTGTCCCCCTTCATGGGGGAGAAGGTGCCCCGAAGGGGCGGATGAGGGTACGGGCGAAGCTCTGTGGAGGTTGAGTGCATGAGGGCTGCGCCTCCGTACCCTCACCCCAACCCCTCTCCCGTAGGAGAGGGGCTTTGCGTTACCTCTTCACACCAGGAAAGCCCAGCTTCTCGCGCTGCGCGTAATACGCCTGCGCTACGCCCTGTGCCAGCGCGCGCACGCGCAGGATGTAGCGCTGGCGCTCGGTCACGCTGATCGCGCGGCGCGCATCCAGCAGGTTGAAGGCATGGCTGGCCTTGGTCACCTGCTCGTAGGCCGGCAACGGCAGGCCGACCTCCACCAGATGCCTGGCTTCGGCCTCGCAGGCATCGAAGCGGTGGAACAGCTCGGCCACGTTGGCGTGTTCGAAATTGTAGGTACTCTGCTCCACCTCGTTCTGGTGGTACACATCGCCGTAGGTCACTGCAGCGCCGTCCGGGCCGTAGGTCCACACCAGGTCGTAGACGTTGTCGCAGCTCTGCAGGTACATGCACAGCCGTTCCAGGCCGTAGGTGATCTCGCCCAGCACCGGCTTGCACTCCAGCCCGCCGGCCTGCTGGAAGTAGGTGAACTGGGTGACTTCCATGCCGTTGAGCCAGACTTCCCAGCCCAGGCCCCAGGCGCCCAGCGTCGGCGATTCCCAGTTGTCTTCGACAAAACGCAGGTCGTGCACCAGCGGATCGATGCCCAGCGCCTTCAACGAGCCCAGGTACAGGTCCTGGATGTTGTCCGGGTTGGGCTTCATCGCCACCTGGTACTGGTAGTAGCGCTGCAGACGGTTGGGGTTTTCGCCGTAGCGGCCGTCGGTGGGGCGGCGCGAGGGCTGCACGTAGGCCGCATTCCACGGCTCCGGCCCCAGCGCGCGCAGGAAGGTGGCCGGGTGGAACGTGCCCGCGCCCACTTCCAGGTCCAACGGCTGGATCAGCACGCAGCCCTGCTCGGCCCAGTACTGGTTGAGGGTCTGGATCAGGCCCTGGAACGTGATTGGAACGCGGCGGGAATCGAACATGCAGCAAGGGCCGTGCGGAAGGGGTGCGCTAGTATACCGGCCCACCCGCGGCGCTTTGCCGCGGGCGATTGCCGCAGGGGACGACAAGCATGGAACAGCGGCGTAGCGCCGACCCGGACAGCGCAGCGGCGATCCTGCCGCGCGGCCGGTTGATGTTCGACCCGGTGGCTGCCGCCCTGCTGGCCGACGGAATGGTGGTGCCGCACGAACACGAGCGTGTGCAGTTCTCCGCCAGCGGTGCGCGCACCGCCAGCGATGTGCATCCGCTGGTGCTGCTGGCCAACCTCAAGCTGCATGCCGCGCAGGCGCCGGCCGGCGAGCTCGGCCTGGAGCGGCTCACCGAATGGCTGGCCACCCGCACCGGGCTGCGCTATCTGCGCATCGACCCCACCCGCATCGATGTGGCCGCGGTCACCGGCGTGGTCTCGCACGCGTATGCGCGCCGCCACCGCATCCTGCCGCTGGCGCTGGATGCCGAGCGCGTGCTGATCGCCACCAGCGAGCCGCTGGCGCTGGACTGGCTGGCCGACGTGCAGCACCTGAGCCGCCGCCGCATCGAGCTGGCGCTGATCAACCCGCTGGACCTGCATCGCTACACGATGGAGTTCTTCGGCGTGACCCAATCGGTGCGCGGTGCGCGTGGCGATGCGCGCAGCACTGAATCCAACGCGGGCCTGCCCAGCTTCGAACAGCTGGTGGAACTGGGCCGCGCCGGCGACGTCAATGCCGACGACCACCACATCGTGCATATCGTCGACTGGCTGCTGCAGTACGCCTACGAACAGCGGGCCAGCGATATCCATCTGGAGCCGCGCCGCGAGGCCGGGCGCATGCGCTTCCGCATCGACGGGGTGCTGCACAAGGTGCTGGAAGTGCCGCCGTCGGTGATGACCGCGGTGGTCAGCCGCATCAAGGTGCTGGGCCGCATGGACCTGGCCGAACGCCGCCGCCCGCAGGACGGCCGCATCAAGACCCGCTCGCCGGGTGGACGCGAGGTGGAAATGCGCCTGTCCACCATGCCCACCGCGTTCGGCGAAAAGTGCGTGATGCGTATCTTCGACCCGGATTCGGCGTTCAAGAGCATCGAGCAGCTCGGCTTCAGTCCGGAAGAGGCCGCCGGCTGGAGCGCGCTGGTCGAGCGCCCGCACGGTATCGTGCTGGTCACCGGCCCCACCGGCTCGGGCAAGACCACCACGCTGTATTCCACGCTCAAGCGCCTGGCCACGCCCGATGTGAACGTGTGCAGCGTGGAAGACCCGATCGAAATGATCGCGCCGGAATTCAACCAGATGCAGGTGCAGCAGAACATCGACCTGGATTTTGCCAGCGGCGTGCGCACGCTGCTGCGCCAGGACCCGGACATCATCATGATCGGCGAAATCCGCGACCTGGAAACCGCGCAGATGGCGGTGCAGGCCTCGCTGACCGGGCATCTGGTGCTGTCCACGCTGCACACCAACGATGCTGCGTCGGCCATCACCCGCCTGCTCGATCTGGGCGTACCGCATTACCTGGTGGCCTCCACCCTCAACGGCGTACTGGCGCAGCGGCTGGTGCGTACGCTGTGCGTGCACTGCAAGCGCCCGCACACGCTCAGCGACGACGACTGGGCGGCCCTCCGCGAGCCGGGCGAAGCGCTGCCGGAACCGCTCGACGTGCACGCGCCGGTCGGCTGCCTGGAATGTCGCCGCACCGGCTATCTGGGCCGTGTGGGCCTGTACGAACTGCTGCCGGTCACTCCGCGCCTGCGCACCCTGATCCGCCCGGACACCGAACTGGCCAGCTTCAGCCACGCCGCCCGCGGCGAAGGCCTGCGCACGTTGCGCCGCACCGGCCTGGAGAAAGTCGCCGCCGGGCTGACCACCATCGAAGAAGTGCTGTCGGTGCTGCCGCCGCGGGAGTAGCGAAGCCTATTTGGTCGGGGGAGCGGCGAGGACCCCGCACCAGACGGTTGGGCAGCGGTTTTATAAAAGCTGGGCAGGGTGCGAAGACGGTGTGGCTTCGCGTTGGGTGCCGCAAGCTGGCCGCACCCAGTGATATAGCCAGCGAACGTCGCCTGTCGCCTGCACTGACACATCGACCATCTCCACCGGTCCTTGCCCGCCCACCGTCGCGGGGCCCTTGGCGGCATGGATGCCGCCACGGAGCTTACATGGACGTACTTGCAGCGTGTCTTGCGATGGTGGGCGGGCAAGGGCCCTGCAGCAAAGGCGCAGCGTGGAGGGCGCGGCTTCGCGTCGAAATTCGGTCAAGCCAGCCATGCCACTTCCCGTTCAAGCAGGCCACGGCATCCTCAGGCCGCGACGCCACGAATGCGCCGACAATCCAGTCGCGCCCATCTCTGCCGATATCCAGGGCATGCCACCGCCGTGGCCCCTTGCATCGACCCCGCTTGGAGGGAATCAGGACATGTCATTCGGCAATGACCCGCAGCGGCCACAGCGGTACGCCACTTGAAAAAACCGCGCCACTGCCGCCTACAATCGGGGGCATCTGTCGTGTCCGGGTGTTCGCGCATGTCCGTTTTGCCGTTCCTGATCATCGAAACCGGGCAACCCGTGCCGGAGATGAAGCGCTACGGCCGTTTTCCGCACTGGATCCGCGTGGCCGCCGGGCTGGCCGAGCATGAAACGGTGGCCATCGACGTCGCCAATGGCGATGCGCTGCCCGACCCGGCCGCCTTTGCCGGCATCATCGTCAGCGGCTCGGCCGCCTTCGTCACCGACCGCGCCGACTGGAGCGAACGCAGCGCCGAATGGCTGCGCACCGCCGCGCACCAGGGCATGCCGCTGCTGGGCATCTGCTATGGGCATCAGCTGCTGGCGCATGCGCTGGGTGGCGAGGTCGACTACAACCCGGCCGGGCGCGAGTCCGGCACGATCGCGCTGGAACTGCACCCTCCGGCCGGGCAGGACCCCTTGTTCGCCGGGCTGCCGGCGCAGTTCCCGGCCCACGCCACCCATCTGCAGACGGTGGTGCGCGCCCCGGACGGCGCCATCGTGCTGGCCCATTCGCGCCAGGACCGGTGCCACGCCTTTCGCTGGGGCCGGGCCACCTGGGGCGTGCAATTCCACCCGGAGTTCGCGACCCACCACATGCGCGGCTACGTGCAGGCGCGCGCCGAGTGCATCGCCCGCCATGGCTACTGCGCCCGCACCGTCGCCCGCGAGGTCACCGCCGCGCCGGTGGCCCGCAAGCTGCTGCGCCGGTTCGTGCACCATGCGCGCGGCCTGCAAACAGTGAACGCTCGTCCCGCCGCGCACACGTAAAAGCAGCGATAATCGCGTCACGCCGGATGGTCCGGCGCGCGTATCGATCCGGAATGGGAATGAGCGAAATTCGTAAGGTGCCGGCATCTGCCGGCGCGCAGTGGCTGTTGACCGGTTTCTCGCTGTTGAAGCGGGCGCCGCTGGCGCTTGGCTCGCTGGGGGTGATCTGGAGCGTGGCCGCCTCGCTGGTGGTGTCGCTGTCGGTGCTGGTGCCGCTGCTGGGCCCGGCCCTGCAGTTCCTGCTGGTGCTGGCCGGCCCGTTGTTCATGGGCGGGCTGCTGTGGGCGATCCGCGAAGTGGACGAAGGCCGCATCGCCAAACCGTCGCATCTGCTGCACGGCCTGCAGGACGGTCGCGCGCCGCACCTGCTGGTGTCGCTGCTGCCGCAGCTGATCGCCGGCCTGCTGCTGGGCGTGCTGCTGCTGGTGATGATCGGCGCCAGCGGGCTGCAGCAGCTGTCGGAGGTGATGACCAAGATCAACCAGATCAGCCAGTCCGGCGCGCAGCCGGACCCGGTGCAGATCGAGCAGCTTGCCGCCAGCCTGCCGGCCGGGCGCATCCTGCTGTGGCTGCTGCTGACCATCGCCACCTTCGCGGCGATGACGCTGGCGCTGTTCGTGATGCCGCCGCAGGTGATGTTCGACCGCAGCACCGGCGGCCACGCGCTGCGCGAGAGCCTGCGCGCCAGCCTGCACAACCTGCCCGCGATGCTGGTGTTCTTCGTGCTGGCCTTCATCGCCCTCTTCGCGATCTATTTCGCGGTGATGATCGTGGCGCTGATCGTCGGCCTGGTGGCCGGCCAGACCGTGGCGATGTGGCTGGCCCAGCTGCTGCTGATGGCGGTGCTGATGCCGGTGTTCGCCGGGTCGGTCTACGCCGCGTGGAAGCAGATGTTCACCCACGAAGGGGCCGCCGCCCAGCCGATCAAGCCCGCACGGCCGGATGTGTTTGCGGCTTGAATCGCGGCTTGCCGATGCATAGAAAAAAAGCCGCTCTTTCGAGCGGCTTTTTTGTTTCCTTCCCGGTGGCTGGTGGCAACCCATCGGCGCCAGGCTGTCGTGCCTAGAGCATCGGCCCAGGCACCAAGAACGTACTCACATCCCTCAACCAGCCGCGTTGGACGCACGATCCTTCGGTGCCACAGCACGCGAGGCAACGATGCCCAGCTCATAGAGCAGGCACATCGGGATGGCCAGCATCAGCTGCGAGACCACGTCCGGCGGGGTGAGCACGGCGGCCAGCACGAAGATGCCGACGATGGCGTAGCCGCGGCCCTCGCTGAGCTGCTTGGGGCTGACCCAGCCCAGCAGCACCAGGATGACCAAGGCCACCGGCAGCTCGAAACTCGCGCCGAAGGCGAAGAAGATCGCCAGCACGAAATCCAGATAGGAATTGGCGTCCGGGGTGATGGCGATCACGTCCGGCTTGAACGTGGTCAGGAAGTGGAACACCGCCGGCAACACCAGGAAATAGGCGAACGCACAGCCGATGTAGAACAGCGCCACCGCCGAGGCCAGCAGCGGGAATGCGAGCTTCTTTTCGCGCTGGTACAGCCCCGGCGCCACGAAGGCCCAGGCCTGGAACAGCAGCCACGGCACGGCGATGAACACCGCCACGAAGAAGGTCAACTTCAACGGAGCGAAGAACGCGCCGGCCGGATTCATCGCGATCATGGTCTGCCCCAGCGGCAGCTGCGAGATCAGCGGCGCGGCCAGCCAGGAATAGATCGCCCGCGCGAACGGCAGCAGGATCAGCAGCACAACGCCCAGGCCAATCAGCGCGCGCACCAGACGGGCACGCAATTCCACCAGATGCTCGATCAGACTGCTTTCGGCCTGCGCATCGTCGAACAGGCTCACGGCAGCTTCTCCTGGAGGGGGCTCGGTGCAGCCGGCGCGATGCGCGGCTCGCTCGGCACGGCGCCTACCGGCGCCTGTGCGCTGGTGGTCTGCGCTGCATGCGGTGCCGGCACCAACGTGTCGTGCGGGGCCGGTACCAGGGTCTGGTGCGGCGCGGGGGCGATCGGCTGCGCCTGTGCAATGACGGGTGCGGTAGCCGCGTGATCGGACGCATCTGCCGCGCCCGCAGCCGATTCGCCACCCGCGCCGGCCGCCAGATCCGCCTGCGCCAGCTCCAGCGGGGTGGCCGCCGGCGTGGCGCTGCTGCGGATGTCGATATCGCGACTGACATCGTCATGCAACGCGCGGGCGCCCTGTTCGGCCTGCTGCTGCGTATTGCGTAGCTGGTCTTCGGCTTCGCGCAGCGAGGCCTGCACGTCCTGCAGGCTGCGCTTGAGCTCTTCGGCCTCCAGCTCGCGTTCCAGCTCCTGCTTGACCGACTCCCACTGCGCGCGCGCGCGGCGCACCCACAGCCCGGCGAAGCGGGCGGCCTTGGGCAGGCGCTCGGGACCGAGTACCACCAGGGCCACCACCGCGATCAGCGCCAGCTCGCTGAACCCAATATCGAACACGGACGCTGATCCGGATCAGCGCGCGTCGCGGTCGCGGTCGGCCTGCGCCTCACGCGCCTGCTCGGCAGTGCGGGAGTCGTCGCCGAGCTTGCCGGCCGGCTTGTCGTCGTCGTGCATGCCTTTCTTGAATTCCTTGACCGCGCTGCCGAGATCCTTGGCACCGCTGGTGAGCCGCTTGGTACCGAACACCAGCAACACGATCACCAGCACGATCAGCCAGTGCCAAATGCTGAAACCGCCCATGATCTGCTCGCTTGCTGAAAAGAAGGAAGGCGCAGGATACCCCAGCGCACCGCGCAGGGGGATGACAGCGCCTCAGCGATTGCCGTCTAGTGATTCGGTGCGGATTTCGCCGTCGGATACCGGCTGGAACCCTTGCTGCGCCGGCGGCGTGGTGCTGGGCTGCATCGGCACCGTGCTGGCTGCGTTGGCCGGCGGCGGCGGTGCTGGCTGCGCCGTGGCCTGTGTGGTGGTCGCTGCGCGCGGCGGAGGCGGCGCGGTGTCGCCGGCGTCGCCATCGCTGGTGCGATTGGCACGTGCCGTGTAGGTGACCTCTTCCAGACGGTCGCGGAAAGCCACCACGTCGGTGGAGGGGCGCTCGTTGGTGCGGCCCTCGAAGATCATGCGCGGGGTGGCTCCACCGCCGTAGGCGTTGAGGTCGGCGGCATCGTCGATCTGCAGCACCGCCCCATCCAGGGCCACGCCGGCGAACAGCCCGCGTGCGCGCGACCACGACCAGATCTCGGCCTTGAGCTGGCCGTCGGTGGCGGCGGCGGCATTGCGGCCCACCGGGCCTGCGGCCACGCCGGCATCGGCGCCCAGGGTGAACTTGCCGTTGACGATGTTATCCAGGCTGCGGTCGTTGCGGAACACCAGCACCACGTCGGAGGACTGCACGCCGGCCTGGAAGCCGATGCTGCCGCCGGTGAGCTTGACGAACACCGGCTGCGACCAGCTGCCATCGGCGTTCTTCATCGACATCAGGCCGTGGCCGCGGCGACCACCGATCACCAGGCCGGCCTTGAGCGTGTCGGGGATGACCACGATGGCGCGTGCCTCGTCGAGCAGCTTGTCCGGGATGGCCTGCTCGGGAATCTTCATGATCTCGTTGAGCACCCGCACCGCGTTACGCGCACGCTGGTCCTCTTCCGGGCCGGCAACGGCATGGCCGGCGGCAAGGGTCAGCGACAACAACAGGGCCAGGCGCGACAGACGAGGCATGACAAGCTCCAAGGGGCGATCGGTCAAAGATAGCAATGGCGCGACGTTAGTGCTGGCGCAATGAATCGGTGGTGAGCGCAACCGGCGCCCACGATGGTGCCGATCGCAGCGATCGGCGCGCGGTTGTCGGCAGGGTTGCCCGGCTCTGCCAGAATGGTGTGCATGAACATGTCCCCCGAGTCCGCCCTGCTGGTCGTCAACCTTGGTACGCCCGATGCGCCCACCGCGCCGGCCGTGCGCCGCTACCTGGCCGAGTTCCTCAGCGACCGCCGCGTGGTCGCGATCCCGCCGCTGTTCTGGAAACCGCTGCTGTACGGGGTGATCCTGCCGATCCGTGGCCCCAAGTCGGCGGAAAAGTACGCCAAGGTGTGGTTGCCAGACGGCTCGCCGCTGGCGGTGTATACCCGGCGCCTGGCCGAAGGCCTGAAGGACCTCATGCCCGACTGGCAGGTGGAATGGGCCATGCGCTACGGCGAGCCGGCGCTGCGCAAGACGCTCGATGGCCTGCGCGCACGCGGTATCAAACGCATCGTGGTGCTGCCGCTGTATCCGCAGTATTCGACCACCACCACCGCCTCGATCCAGGACGTGGTGGACGCCTGGCGCCGCAGCGCGCCGGAGATCGCAGTGGAAGTGATCGGCGACTATTGCGAGGACGCCGGCTGGGTGGCGGCGATCGCCGATTCCATCCGCGCGCACTGGCAGGTGCATGGGCGCAGCGAGAAGCTGATGTTCTCCTTTCACGGCCTGCCGCAACGCGTGGCCAATGCGGGCGACCAGTACCCGCAGCAGTGCGAGCGCAGCGCGCAGGCGATCGTGTCGGCGCTGGGCCTGGGCGCGGACGAGTGGCAGATGGGCTACCAGTCGCGCTTCGGCGCCGAGCGCTGGCTGCAGCCCTACGCAGAACCCACGCTCTGGAAACTGGCCGAAGGCGGCGTGCGCAGCTTCGATCTGGTGTGCCCGGGCTTTGCCACCGATTGCCTGGAAACCCTGGAAGAAGTGGCGCTGGGCTTTGCCGAAACGCTGGCCGAGCGCGGCGCCACGCTCAGCTACATCCCCTGCCTCAACGCCAGCCCGGCACATGCGCAGGCATTGGCCGCACTGGTGCGTCGCGCGTGAGGCTGGAGCCGTTTGCGTGTGAACTGGCCATCGGCCAGGTGACCGGGTTGCGCAACGCCGAGCGGGGACCGCGCCGGGTACTGGCATTGCATGGCTGGCTCGACAATGCGGCCAGCTTCGTGCCGTTGAGCGCGCACCTGCAGGCGCCGGACCTGGATCTGGTGCTGCTGGACCTGCCCGGCCACGGCCACAGTGCGTGGCTGCCGGTGGGCGCCGAATACACCCTCAGCAGCGCCATTCACAATCTGCTGCAGGTGGCCGATGCGCTGGGCTGGGAGCGCTTCACCCTGCTCGGCCATTCGCTGGGCGGCGGGGTGGCCAGCCTGATGGCCGCCGCCGCGCCGGAACGCATCGAGGCGCTGGTGGTCATCGAGGCCCTGGGCGCCCTGGCCGAGCCGGTGGAAAGCACCGCCGAACGGCTGCGCGATTCGGTGCGCTCGACCCGCAGCCTGTCGCAGCGGCCGTTACGGGTGTTTGCTTCGAGGGAAGCGCCCATCCGCGCACGCATGATGGCCAATCAACTCACCGAGCCGTCGGCACGGCTGCTGGTGGAGCGCGGCCTGCGCGTGGTCGAAGGCGGCTACAGCTGGTGCACCGATCCACGCCTGACCCTGCCCACGGCCATCCGCATGACCGAAGCGCAGATCGACGCAGTGCTGTCGTCCATCGTGTGCCCGACGCAGGCGATCTTCGCTACGCCGGCACAGCCGTATTTTTCCGATGCGCTGCGCGATCACCGGGTGGCGATGGTGCCGGACGCGCGCCTGGAGCTGTTGCCGGGCACGCACCATGTGCATATGGAAACACCGCAACCGGTGGCGGCAGTGATCGATGCGTTTCTGGCGTCGTTGCCATTGCCGCGTGCGTGAGAAGGCGATGTCGCTTGCGTGTGTGCCGGTGCGGGCGCGCCGCCCCGGCACAAGGCCGTGCAATGCGACGCCCTCGTGTCGGGGCGAGGACGCGTTTGGCCTTGTGCAAAGCTGACGCGCTCGGCATTGCGCACTGGCAGTACCGCACGTGGCGCAACACACCGATCGGCTAGGTCGGTTGCAGCAACCGCCGCAGCTGCGCCTTGAGCTGGCGGCCGTGGTCGTGGAAATAGCTGCGCTCGTCGCGCCAGGTGGGAAAACGCCGTTCCACTTCGGCCCAGAACGCCGGCGAGTGGTTGGCCTGCAGCAGATGGCAGAGCTCGTGCACCAGCACGTATTCGAATGCCGAGGAGCGGCCGAGCACCAGCGCCAGATCCAGCGCCATCGAGCCGTCCGGTGCCAGCGAGCCCCACTGCGAGGACATCACCTTCAGCCGCAGGCGTGCCGGTGGGCGCGGCAGCCCAGGCAGATAGGTCGGCAGCCAGCGGCCGACGTCGGCGCGCGCCTGCGCTTCATAGAATTCCTTCAGCGTGCGGCGCAGGCCGGCTTCGCCCAGCCGTGCCGGCACATGGAAGTGCGCGCCGTCGTCAGCGAGGTCGATGCGTGCGTAGCGCCCTTCGTGCCAGGCCAACGGCAGCAGCGCGCCACGCAAGGGCAACAACCCGGGCACGCCACATCGCAGTGCCGGGAATGCATCGACCTGCTGGTAACGCGACAGCTGGGTGCCCAGCCAATCCAGATGCGCGTGCACGAAGCGTTCGCCGGCCACCAGGCTCGCACGCAGCGGCAGGGTGAGCCGCGCACCGCGCTCGTCCACGCTGAGCTTGATCCGCCGCGCACGTGGGTCGCGCACGCGCAACACCTCGATCTCGGCGCCGTCCAGCTGCACACGCAGGCAATCGCGTTCGATGACGTGCGGGGCGGGCGCGATCAGGCGGCGGACGGGCTTGAACATGCGCACAGGATAGCGCCGCGATGTGTCAGGTGGTGAGACCTTGCATGCGATGTCCTGGCACGGCATGCGATGCGGCCGCCCGCACATGCAGGCGACGGTGATCGCGCAGCGGACCGGGGTGATGCGATCTGGACGCGGTGGCCGGCGCTGGCGGTGGCCACTGGTGCAGACGTGCGGATGGGCGCGCAGGATGCGGTGCAAGGTCCTGCGCTGTGCTTGCCGTGAAGCGCGACGTTGTCGCTGCAGCCGCCAACGAAAGTCGGCGGGGCTGTGGCCGTGGCCGGGGGCGATCCGGACATGGGCAGCCGGGCCGTGTGCACCGCAGTCTCAGCACCGGCCGCCGCTGCACATCCACCGCGATGCGACAAGGCGCGTGCACACCACGCCCGGCCGCGCGCCGGTTACTCGGCCTTGCTCAGCTTCAACGCGACTTCCAGCAGCAGGAACAGCCGGCGGACTTCGGCGCTCATCAGCGCGAAACGTGCGTCGAGTTCGGCGCGTGCGCCGTCGTCTTCGCTGTGTTCGAGCTGGTCCAGCGCGCCGTCGAGGAACTTGAGCTTGCGGATCACCAGGTCGTCGCCGAGCACGAACGACAGGTTGTCGTCCATCACCAGGGCCAGCTTGGTGACCTGCTTGCCGGCTTCCAGATGCTTGTCGATCTCGTCGCCGCGCAGTTCCTGGTGCTGGCACTTGACCACCGCCCCGCCCTCGATGGGGTCCTTCATCTCGCATTCTTCGCCCAGGCTCAGGCCTTCGGGCAACGGCTCGCCGGCGATCCAGCCGGTGAGGATGGCGCGCGGGGCGACTTCGGCATTGAGCGGCAGCGCCGGGAAGCTGCCGAGCGCGCCGCGGATCTCGCTCATCACGTTCTCGCCGCTCTTGCGGCTGGAGGTGTTGACCGCGACGTAGCCGTGCTGCAGGTCCAGGATGGCGTCGGTGCGCGAGCTCTTGACGAAGGCGCGCGGCAACAATTCATGGATCAGGTCGTCCTTCAACCGCTTGCGCGCCTTGCCGCCTGGGCGGCGGCCTTCCTTTTCCTCGATCTCGGCGACCTTGCGCTCGAGCAGATCGTTGACCACCGCGCCGGGCAGGATCTTGTCCTCGCCGCCAACGGTGAGCCACAGGAAATCTTCCAGACGGTGCGAGAGCACTTCCTGCTCGTCGCGGCCGAACGGGGAAATAAACCCGCGCGAGCTCATTTCCAGCGGGCCGACCGGCTTGAGCTGCACGTGCGGCAGCAGCGTTTCGATCTGCGTGAAATCCAGCGTGGTGGGAAAGCGGAACAGGGTGAGATTGCGAAAGAACATGCGTAAGACCGAAGAAGAAAAACGTGGAGGTGGAAGACCGACGGCGACCGGGCGGGCGCGTCAGTCGCTATCGTGTGCGCTGTCGCCGGCGGCGTGCCAGGCGGTGGGATCGGGCGCGCTGGCGTCGGAGCGGCGGCCCAGCGCCAGGAAATCGAACAAGGTGCGGTCGGCCAGTTGCTCGGGCCGTACGTCGCCCAGCGCGCGCGCAATCTGTTCCACCCGCCCCGGATGGTCGCGGTCCCACTGCTGCAGCATGCGGCCGACCTGCTGGCGCTGCAGGTTTTCCTGGCTGCCGCACAGGTTGCACGGAATGATCGGGAACTGGCGCAGCTGTGCGTAGGCGGCGATATCGGCTTCGCGCACATAGGCCAACGGACGGATCACCACATGCTCGCCGTCATCGCTGCGCAGCTTGGGCGCCATCGCCGCCAGGCGCGCGTGGTGAAACAGGTTCATGAAGAACGTGGCGACGATGTCGTCGCGGTGGTGGCCGAGCGCGATCTTGGTCACGCCATGTGCCTGCGCGTAGGCGTACAAGGCGCCGCGCCGCAGCCGCGAGCAGAGCGAACACATCGTCTTGCCGGCCGGGATCACCCGGCTGACCACCGAGTAGGTGTCCTGTTCGACGATGTCGAACGGCACGCCCTGCTCGCGCAGATAGCTGGGCAGCACCTCGGCGGGGAACTCCGGCTGTTTCTGGTCCAGGTTCACCGCCACCAGCGTGAACGGCACCGGCGCCTTGCGCTGCAACTGCAGCAGCATGTCCAGCAAGGTGTAGCTGTCCTTGCCACCGGACAGGCACACCATCACCTTGTCGCCGGGCTCGATCATGCCGAAGTCGGCGATCGCCTGGCCCACCTGGCGCTGCAGCCGTTTGCCCAGGCGCAGCTGATCGGACGGCACCCGCGGGCGCGCAGTGCGCGGCGCGGGGTCGGCCAGGGGTTGCGGCAGCGGCGGGACAGCGGTCATGAGCCGCCCATTGTAGCTGCCGGGGGGATTGGGGTTGGGAGTTGGTCGTGGGGCTGGATGTGGCGGCCCCCATCCGCCCTTCGGGCACCTTCCCCCGTGAACGGGGGAAGGGAGCACGCCCTCGTCCAGGGGAGAGCGCTTCCCACCCAGCCCGGTCGCGGCAATCCCTCTTCTGCGGATGCTCCCCTCTCCCGCACGCGGGAGAGGGTGCCCGAAGGGCGGGTGAGGGTCGTACGCCCCAACCCACCAGACACCAGCCACCCCGCAACAGCTCGCATCTCGCAGCGCAGCAAGCCTTTCGGCGACGGGCTGGGTAAAGTCCGCAAGACCGTTTCAGCTGGGATCGGCATGACACCTTCGGCTTCGCTGTATGGCGCGGCTTTTTTCAGTCGGCTTTTTGGTAGCGCTAACATTCTGTGGATTGCGTAGCAGTACCCGCATGCACAGATGCGCTGCAGCGACGCGGCGCCACTGGTCGATGCGCGTGCCGGCGTCGCAGTGTGTCGATGCCATCCCTCTCCCCCATGACACCCCCTTTCTGCAGGAGTTCCACCCCATGAGCAACACCGTCTACATCGGCGCGAAGGAATATTTCCCCGGCATCGGCAAGATCGGCTTCGAAGGCCGCGACTCCGACAACCCGCTCGGGTTCAAGGTCTACGACGCCAACAAGACCATCGGCGACAAGACGATGGCCGAGCACCTGCGCTTTGCCGTGGCCTACTGGCACAGCTTCTGCGGCAACGGCGCCGATCCGTTCGGCCCGGGCACGCGCGCCTATCCCTGGGATGTGGGCAACACCGCACTGGCGCGCGCCGAAGCCAAGTCCGATGCCGCGTTCGAGTTCTTCACCAAGCTCGGCGTGCCGTATTACTGCTTCCACGATATCGATCTGGCACCGGATGCCGACGACATCGGCGAGTACGAAAAGAATCTCAAGCACATGGTGGGCATCGCCAAGCAGCGCCAGGCCGACACCGGCATCAAGCTGCTGTGGGGCACCGCCAACCTGTTCTCGCACCCGCGCTATATGAATGGTGCATCGACCAACCCGGACTTCAACGTGGTCGCGCGTGCCGCGGTGCAGGTCAAGGCCGCGATCGATGCGACCGTTGAACTCGGTGGCGAGAACTACGTGTTCTGGGGCGGCCGCGAAGGCTATGCCTGCCTGCACAACACCCAGATGAAGCGCGAGCAGGACAACATGGCGCGCTTTTTGACCCTGGCACGTGATTACGGTCGCAGCATCGGCTTCAAGGGCAACTTCCTGATCGAGCCCAAGCCCATGGAGCCGATGAAGCACCAGTACGACTTCGACAGCGCCACGGTGATCGGCTTCCTGCGTCAGCACGGCCTGGATCAGGATTTCAAGCTCAATATCGAAGCCAACCACGCCACGCTCTCGGGCCACAGCTTCGAGCACGACCTACAGGTGGCCTCTGATGCCGGCCTGCTGGGCAGCATCGACGCCAACCGCGGCAACCCGCAGAACGGCTGGGATACCGATCAGTTCCCGACCGACCTGTACGACACCGTCGGCGCGATGCTGGTGGTGCTGCGCCAGGGCGGGCTGGCCCCGGGCGGCCTGAATTTCGACGCCAAGGTGCGCCGCGAATCGTCCGACCCGCAGGACCTGTTCCTGGCCCACATCGGCGGCATGGACGCGTTCGCACGCGGGCTGGAAGTGGCCAACGCGCTGCTGACGGCTTCGCCGCTGGAGCAATGGCGCGCCGAGCGCTACGCCAGCTTCGACAGCGGCGCTGGTGCGGACTTCGCATCCGGCAAGAGCACCCTGGCCGACCTGGCCAGCTACGCCGCCGGCCATGCACCCACGCAGATCAGTGGCCGCCAGGAAGCCTACGAAAACCTGATCAATCAGTATCTGACGCGTTGATCCATCGGCGCACGCATGTTGATGAAAGACAGTGTGTGCGATGGCTGCATGCGCTGCGAGCGCGGCGCATGCAGGAGCAGGCGCGACAGGAAAGGCCAGTGACGCGAACGCGCACCTGCCGGCAGACGGCAGATACGTGGGCGGGTCCGCAGCCCGACCAGGTCGGTGACCGACACCGGTTGCGGCAGCCCACGGGCTGCGCAGCCGTCCCGCAGCGCTCTCTATTCGGCCGGATCGACGGATGTCGGCGCGGCCACCGAATCCCGCTTGACCAGCAGGTGCGCGACCACATGATCGACCATCTTCGGCGTCCGCTCCTTGGCGCGTATCGTCTTCAGCAGGATGTCCAACGCGGCATCGGCCATGGCGGCAATGGGTTGCTGCACCGTGGTGAGTTCGGGCCACACGGCGGTGGCGGCGGAGGTGTCGTCGAACCCCACCACCGACAGATCACGCGGCACATCCATGCCGCGCCGATGCGCCACCGAAATGGCGGCGGCAGCCATATCGTCGTTGCTGGCGAAGATCGCGCTGGGGCGGCGCTTGCGTGCCAGCAACGTTTCCGCGGCCAGCAACCCCGAGCGGTAGGTGTAGTCGCCCGGTTGCACCAGATGCCGATCCAGCCGCAGGCCGGCATCGGACAAGGCGGCCTGGAATCCTTCGAAACGCCGCGTGCTGGCCGACAGGTTGGGATGCCCGGCGATGTAGCCGATCCGCGTATGCCCCTGCGCGATCAGATGCTCGGTGATTTCCTTGGCGGCAGCGAATTCGTCGATGCGCACGCAGGCCACATCGGGGCTGAAATGATTGGAGGCGATCGCCACCACAGGCACCTTGGCGCGCACCAGTTCCAGCACTGCGGCGCGGGATTCGCACAACGGTGGCGGCAGGATGACGCCGGCCACGCCCTTGGCGAGTTTGCGCGCGGCACGGCGCTCGGCATCGGCATCCAGATCGTCCCAGCAGTCGATCACCAGCTGGATCGAGGTGCGCGACGCAACACGCAACACGCCGAGCAACAACTCGCGCAGGTAGGCGCCACTGGGGTCGCTGTAGATCAGCGCGATGCGGGTGCTTTGCGCGGCGGCCAGCGCGCTGGCCGCCAGGTTGGGCGTGTAACCGAGTTTGTCGACGGCACGCATGACGCGCTCGCGGGTGGCCTGACGCACACTGCCGGTGTTGTTGACCACACGCGAGACCGTCATCGGCGACACTTTCGCCAGCGCCGCCACCTCGTCGATGGTGGTCGCGCGGCTGGTGCGGCGGACCGATTTCCTGACCTTCTCCAAGCGTGGCCTCTTCAAGTGAGTGCGAAAGCTGCACGATGCATACCGACTGCGGCAATGACGTCCGCACCCACGGCATACACGACGATGCGCATCATGGTACCGGGAAGCAGACAGAGCGGGGAGACGCGCAACGCTGCGTCACACGCAGTGGAGCAGATGGCATGAGCAGGCAGGCAAGCGGCGGTGATCGCGCCCCGATAACTGCGCGGCTACTGATGGGGCTGATGCTGCTCTGCGGCGTGTTGCTGCCTGCTGCGCAGGTACACGCCGAGGATGGCTACGATCTGTGGTTGCGCTACCAGCCGGTGGACAACGCCATGGCATTGCGCGAACACACCCAGGCACTGGTGGTCGCTGGCGACTCGCCCACCCTGCAGGCCGCGCGCCAGGAGCTGGAGCGTGGCCTGCAGGGCCTGCTGGGCGCCGCGCCGCAACCCACTGAAGAGGTTTTGCGCGACGGCACGCTGCTGCTGGGTCCGGCCAATGCGCCACAGGTGGCAGCCCTGACGCTGCATACCGCCGATCTTGGCCGCGAGGGCTACCTGATCCAGTCGCTCACCGTGGACGGCCACCGCAGCATCGCGATCGTGGGCGGCAGCGATATCGGTGCGCTGTACGGCGCATTTCATTTCCTGCGTCTGCTGCAGACCGGCCAGGCACTGACCGCATTGAACGTGCGTGAGTCGCCGCGGCTGCAGCTGCGCATGCTCAATCACTGGGACAATCTCGATGGCGTGGTGGAGCGCGGCTATGCCGGCGCCTCGCTGTGGAACTGGCAGACACTGCCGGGCTATCTGGATCCGCGCTACACCGATTACGCGCGCGCCAATGCCTCGCTGGGCATCAATGGAACCGTACTCAACAATGTCAACGCCAAGGCATGGAGCCTGACGCCGCAGTATCTGGACAAAGCTGCTGCGCTGGCCAAGGTATTTCGGCCGTATGGCATCCGCGTATTTCTCAGCGCCCGCTTCAGTGCGCCGATCGAGATCGGCGGGCTGCCCACCGCCGACCCGCTGGATGCGCAGGTGCAGCGCTGGTGGCGTGAGACCGCCGATGCGATCTATGCGCGCATTCCGGATTTCGGCGGGTTTCTGGTCAAGGCCAATTCCGAAGGACAGCCCGGCCCGCAGGATTACGGGCGCACGCATGCCGATGGCGCGAACCTGCTGGCCGCCGCGCTGGCGCCGCATGGTGGCGTGGTGATGTGGCGTGCATTCGTGTATTCGCACGAGCAGCCCGACGACCGCGCCAAGCAGGCGTATAGTGAATTCATGCCGCTCGATGGGGCATTCGCCGACAACGTGATCGTGCAGGTGAAAAACGGCGCCATCGATTTCCAGCCACGCGAGCCCTTCCATCCCTTGTTCGGCGCGATGCGCAAGACGCCGCTGATGCCGGAATTCCAGATCACCAAGGAATATCTTGGCTTTTCCACGCATCTGGCGTATCTGGGCACCTTGTTCGCCGAGACCTTGCAGGCCGATACCTATGCGCGCGGCAAGGGTTCGACCGTCGCCAAGACGGTCGATGGCAGCGTGTTCAACGATGCCAAACGCCCGCGGCTGACCGGCATCGCCGGCGTTGCCAACATCGGGGCGGACCGCAACTGGAGCGGCTCCTTGTTCGATCAGGCCAACTGGTATGCCTATGGACGGCTGGCCTGGAATCCGTCGTTGTCGCCGGAGGCGATCGCGCAGGACTGGGTGCGCATGACCTTGTCCAACGACCCGGCCGTGGTCACGCCGGTGGTGGGCATGATGCTGCGCTCGCGCGAGGCGGTGGTGGACTACATGACGCCACTGGGCCTGCATCATCTGATGGGGCGCGGCCACCATTACGGCCCGGCGCCCTGGGATGCCGGCAGCGAGCGACCCGACTGGGATCCGGTGTATTACCACCGCGCCGACCGCAACGGCATCGGATTTGATCGCAGCGCCAGCGGCAGCAACGCGGCCGCGCAATACGCCGCACCGGTGGCGCGCGTGTTCGGCGATGTGCGACGCGTGCCCGAGCAGTATCTGCTGTGGTTCCATCATGTCTCCTGGGACCGGCGCATGGCCTCCGGGCGGACACTGTGGGACGAGTTGGTGTGGCATTACGACCATGGCGTGGACGAGGTGCGGGCGATGCGGGCGACCTGGCAAGGCCTGGCCGGCCGCATCGATGCACCGCGCTACCGGCAGGTGGACGCGTTTCTGGCAATCCAGCAGGACGAAGCGCAGTGGTGGCGCGATGCCAGCATCGCCTATTTCCAGAGCGTGTCCGGGCGCGCCCTGCCGCCAGGCGTGGCCGCCCCGGCGCATCCGCTGGCGTACTACCAGGGCCTGAAATTTCCGTACGCACCGGGGAATCCGAAATGAAACTGCGTGGTGTGCCCCTGCTGCTTGCCGCCGCTGCCGCGCTCGCAGCCGATGTAGCCTACGCCGCCGATATGCCGCTGCTGCATCCGCTGTTCCAGGACCATGCGGTGCTGCAACGCGATGCGCCGATCCGGGTGTGGGGCAATGCGGCGCCCGGCACGCGCGTGCGGGTGCAATTGGAGACCCAGCAGCGACAGGTGCGCGCGGATCGCCAGGGCCACTGGCAGGTGCAGCTGCCTGCCCACGCCGCCGGCGGACCGTACACGCTGACCGCCAGCGGCGCCGACGGTGCGACACAGCAGGTGGCCGATGTGATGATCGGCGATGTCTGGCTGTGTTCGGGCCAATCCAACATGGAATTGCAGGTGCATCGCACGCTGGATGCGCGCAGCGAGATCGCCGATGCCGATCAACCGGCCATCCGCATGTTCAAGGTGCCGGCGCAATCCAGCCCCACGCCGCAACGTGACTTTGGCGGCGCAGCGCAATGGCAGCCGACCACGCCGGACACGGTGAAGGACTTTTCGGCAGCGTGCTACTACTTCGCGCGCGAACTGCACAAGACCGTGTCCGTGCCGATGGGGTTGATCAACGCCTCGTGGGGCGGCTCGCAGCTGCAGGCCTGGATCGGCGAGGCAGCACTGCGCGCGGCCGGCGACGATGGCCCGGCACTGGATGTGTTGGCACGCTATGCCGACAGCCCGACGGACGCGGCGCCGCGCTGGGCACGGCTGTGGGAAGCATGGTGGCACGCACATGGCGAAGGCGAGCCGTGGCAACCGGATGCGCCGGGCGCGTGGCAACCGGCACCTGCTGCGCTGGGCGTATGGGACGACTGGGGTGTGCCGCAGTTGGTGGGCTTCAACGGCATGGTCTGGTATCGCACCAGCGTGGAGCTGACGCCCGCACAGGCGGCGCAGGAAGCCACCCTGGTGCTGGGGCCGGTGGATGAGCTGGACCAGACCTGGGTCAACGGTGTTGGCGTGGGCAGCAGCTACGGGGCCGATCAACCGCGCCGCTATGCGCTGCCGCGCGGCCACCTGCATGCCGGGCGCAACAGCATCGTGCTCAATGTCCTCAACACGTATCGCCGTGGTGGATTGCTGGGCGATGCGTCCTCGCGTGCACTGCAGTTCGCCGATGGCAGCACGCTGCCGCTGGCCGCGCCGTGGCACTACCGCATCGTGCCGCCGCAGCTGGGCTCGCCACCGCGCGCACCGTGGTCCTCGGCCGCGGGGCTGACCACCTTGTACAACGGCATGATCGCCCCGCTCGGCCATCTCGGCCTGCGCGGGGTGCTGTGGTACCAGGGCGAATCCAATGCCGGCGATGCCATGCATTACCCGGCCCTGCTCGACGCCTGGCGGCGCGACTGGCGTGCACGCTTCGGTGCAACGCTGCCGCTGCTGATGGTGCAGCTGGCCAACTATGGCGCGCCGCCCACGCAACCGGTGGAAAGCGGCTGGGCGCAGCTGCGCGAGGCGCAGCGCCGCTTCGTGGCCGAAGACGCGCATGCCGGCCTGGCAGTGGCCATCGATATCGGCGACCGCTACGACATCCACCCGGCCAACAAGCAGGAACTGGGCCGGCGGCTGGCACGCGCGGCGCGGCATGTGGTGTATGGCGAGGCGATTGCACCCTCGGGCCCGGCACCACGCGCGGTGCAGCGCGATGGCGACAGCGTGCGCATCGTCTTCGACGATGTGGACACCACGCTGCTGAGCTACAGCAATGATGCACCAATCGGCTTCGAAATCTGCGGTGCAGCGGCCGGCAGCTGCCGGTATGCCAGCGCCAGCGTGCAGCAGCGCCTCGTGCGCCTGCGCATTCCCTCCGGCATGGATGCGGCGCGGGTGCGCTACTGCTGGGCCGACAGCCCGGTGTGCACCTTGTACGACCGCAGCGGCCTGCCGGCTGGCCCGTTCGAACGTCCCATCACCACCCCATCTTCCCCCTGAGCGAGATCACGATGTCACAGACTTCCGACTCCCCTGCACCGCTGCAAGATTCTGCCCGCGACCGCGAGATCGTCGAGGCGCGCGTGATCGTCACCTGCCCGGGCCGCAACTTCGTCACCCTGAAGATCCGCACCCGCTCAGGCATCACCGGGCTGGGCGATGCCACGCTCAACGGCCGCGAACTGGCGGTGGCGGCCTACCTGCAGGAACACCTGGTGCCGAACCTGATCGGCCGCGATGCCGGGCGCATCGAGGACATCTGGCAGCTCTTCTACCGCGGTGCGTACTGGCGGCGTGGCCCGGTGACGATGAGCGCGATTGCCGCGGTGGACGTGGCGCTATGGGACATCCTGGGCAAGATGGCCGGCATGCCGTTGTACCAGCTGCTGGGCGGGCGCTCGCGCGAAGGTGCGCTGGTCTATGGCCACGCCAACGGCCGCGATATCGCCGAAACCAGCGACGAAGTGGGCCGCTTCCGCGAGATGGGCTTTATCGCCATCCGCGCGCAATGCGGCGTGCCCGGGATCAAGAAGACCTATGGCATTTCCAGCGGCGGCAAGCCGTACGAGCCGGCCGAAAGCGAACTGCCCACCGAAACCGTGTGGTCCACGCCGCGCTACCTGGGTGTGGTGCCGAAGTTGTTCGAGCAATTGCGCAGCGACCACGGCGATGCGATCGAGCTGCTGCACGATGCGCATCACCGGCTCACCCCGATCGAAGCCGCGCGCCTGGGCCGCGATCTGGAGCCGTACCGGCTGTTCTGGCTGGAAGACGCCACGCCTGCGGAAAACCAGCGTGCGTTCGAGATCATTCGCCAGCACACGGTCACGCCATTGGCAGTGGGCGAAGTGTTCAATTCGATCTGGGACTGCAAGCACCTGATCGAACAGCAGCTGATCGACTACATCCGCACGACAATCGTCCACGCCGGCGGCATCACGCATGTGCGCAGGCTGGCCGACTTCGCGGCCTTGCATCAGGTGCGCACCGGCTTCCACGGCGCCACCGATCTGTCGCCGGTGTGCATGGGCGCGGCCTTGCACTTCGACACCTGGGTGCCCAACTTCGGCATCCAGGAATACATGTTCCATTCCGACGAGGCCAATGCGGTGTTCCCGCACGACTACGTGTTCCGCGACGGGCGCCTGCATTGCGGCCAAACCCCGGGGCATGGCGTGGACATCGACGAGGCGCTGGCCGCCAAGTATCCGTATGTGCCCAAACAACTGCCCATCGCGCGCCTGGAGGACGGCGCGATGTGGGATTGGTGATGCGCCTATTGCCGGCCGCGCGTGTGCCTGTCGTGATACAGGCGCAGGACAGGCCCAAGCGTGCGGCGGGCGATACGCAGGCACGCGCCGGTTGGCAGTCGCGACGCCGCGAGGACGATGCCGGTTTCCTCAGCACTGCACAGGCCGGCGGCTTCGTCGGCAGCATGATCGGGCCCTTCGCCCGGTTGCAACCAGACCGCACCAAGGAGGACTGACCATGCATTCGCACCCTGCCCGTCTCACCGCCGCCTCGCGCCGCGCCCTGGCCGCCGGCCTGCTGCTGGCGATTGCCCTGGCGGCCGGCAACACGCAGGCGGTTGCACCGCCGCCGCCGCCGTATCTGGACACCCAACTGCCGTTCGAGACACGCGCCGCCGATCTGGTGTCGCGCATGACGCTGGAAGAAAAGGCCGCGCAGATGCAGAACGCCGCACCGGCGATCCCGCGCTTGCAGGTGCCCGCCTACGACTGGTGGAACGAGGCGCTGCACGGCGTGGCGCGCGCCGGTGGTGCCACGGTGTTTCCGCAGGCGATCGGGCTGACAGCCACCTTCGACACCCCGTTGATGGCCGAAGTGGCCACCGCCATCAGCGATGAAGCACGCGCCAAGCACCACGGGTTTCTGGCGCGCGATGAGCACAAGCGCTACCAGGGGCTCACATTCTGGTCGCCCAACATCAACATTTTCCGCGACCCGCGCTGGGGCCGCGGGCAGGAAACCTACGGCGAAGATCCGTTCCTGACTGCGCGCATGGGGGTGACCTTCGTACAGGGCCTGCAGGCGCAGCAGGGGCCATACCGCAAGCTCGATGCCACCGCCAAGCACTTCGCCGTCCACAGCGGCCCGGAAGCGGACCGCCACCACTTCGACGTGCATCCCAGCGAACGCGATCTGCATGAGACCTACCTGCCGGCGTTCCAGGCCTTGGTGCAGGAAGGCCATGTGGCCGCAGTGATGGGCGCCTACAACCGCGTCAATGGCGAATCCGCCTCGGCCAGCACGCGGCTGGAAGGCATCCTGCGCCGCGACTGGGGCTTCGATGGCTATATCGTCAGCGACTGCGCGGCGATCCGCGATATCTGGCAGAACCACAAGATCGTGCCCACGCCCGAAGCTGCCGCCGCGCTGGGCGTCAAGCACGGCACCGACCTGGATTGCGGCGACACCTATGCATCGTTGCCCAAGGCGGTGCGCGCCGGCTTGATCGACGAAGCCGCCATCGACACCTCGCTCAAGCGGCTGATGGCCACGCGCATGCGCTTAGGCATGTTCGACCCGCCGGCCAAGGTGCCGTGGGCACAGATTCCCGCCTCGGTGAATCAATCGCCGCAGCACGATGCGCTGGCCCGACGCGCCGCACGCGAATCGCTGGTGTTGCTGAAGAACGACGGCCTGCTGCCGCTCAAACCCACGCTCAAGCGCATCGCCGTGGTCGGCCCCACCGCCGATGATCCGATGTCGCTGCTGGGCAACTATTACGGCACGCCCGCCGCGCCGGTCACCATCCTGCAAGGCATCCGCGATGCGGCGCCACAGGCGCAAGTGGTGTATGCACGCGGTAGCGATCTGGTGGAAGGACGCGAAGACCCCAACGCTGCCGCACCGATCGACGCGCGCTATCTGCGCCCGGCCGCCGATGCCAAACAGAACGGATTGACCGGTGAATACTTCAAGGGACGCAGCCTGGCCGGGCAACCGGTGCTGACCCGCATCGACCCACGCATCGCCTTCCGCTGGGACCGCAATGCGCCCACCGACGATGCGCTGGGCCGTGGCGAGCTGCAGCCCGGGCAGGCATTGGACAAGGACGATTTCAGCGTGCGTTGGCATGGCCAGTTGTTGCCGCCGGTCAGCGGCGATTACGACCTGCAGATCGCTGCCGATGACGGCGTGCGCCTGTATCTGGACGGCAAGTTGCTGATCGACCAGTGGAGCGATGCGCCGCGCATGCGCGGCGGCAATGCCAGCGTGCGCCTGGAAGCCGGCAAGGCCTACGACCTGCGCGTGGAGTATTACGAAGCCACCCGCGATGCCGGGGTGCGCCTGGCCTGGCGCATGCCTGGTGCCAAGCCACCGCTGCAGGAGGCGGTGGATGCCGCTCGCAATGCCGAGGTGGTGGTGTTCGTCGGCGGCCTCACCGGCGATGTCGAAGGCGAAGAGATGGACGTCAACTATCCCGGCTTTGCCGGCGGCGACCGCACCGACACCCGCCTGCCCAAACCGCAGCGCGAGCTGCTGCAGGCGCTGCAGGCCACCGGCACGCCGGTGGTGGCGGTGTTGACCACCGGCTCCGCACTGGCGGTGGATTGGGCGCAGCAGCATGTACCGGCGATTCTGCTGGCGTGGTACCCCGGCCAGCGCGGCGGCAGTGCGGTGGGCGATGTGCTGTTCGGTCAGGCCAGCCCGGGTGGTCGCCTGCCGATCACCTTCTACACCGAAGCCGAGCGCCTGCCCGCCTTCGATGACTACGCCATGCGCGGGCGCACCTATCGCTACTTCACCGGCACCGCGCTGTACCCGTTCGGCCACGGATTGTCGTACACGCAATTCACCTACTCGGACCTGCGCCTGGACCGCACCACCCTCAGCGCCGATGGCACGTTGCGCGCGACGCTGAAGGTGCGCAACACCGGCAAGCGCGCCGGCGACGAAGTGGTGCAGCTGTACCTGCATCCGCTGGACCCCAAGCGCGAACGGGCCGGCAAGGAGCTGCGTGGTTTTCAACGCATGACCCTGCAACCGGGCGAACAGCGCGAGGTCGCCTTCACGCTGAAGGCCGCCGATGCGCTGCGTATCTACGACGAGCAGCGCAAGACCTACGCCGTGGACCCGGGCGCCTATGAAGTGCAGATCGGCGCATCCAGCAGCGACATCCGCAGCACGCAACGCTTTACCGTCACCAACGACTAGCGCCTCTCAAAAGCCGTCACCCTGTGGACATGGCGAACAAACCCTCCGGCCGCGATTGCCCTCAGCTCCTCTCCCCTCGGGGCGATAAGGCACTGCTTGCGCGCCACTGGCGCGCAAGCCCTGGAGCGCCCGCGCTGCTGGCACGGGCAGGGGCGCGGAGCGGGGTTTGGGGTGAGGGGACGGCGCAGGCGACTCCACCAACTCCCTAGTGCGCGGACACCACGATGCAAGCCCCACGTCTTTCGCTCGATACCCTTGCCACCCTGGCGCCAGCGGTTTCAACGCCCCCTTACGATCCAGCAACAGTCACCATCGGCATCGTCCATCTGGGCGCAGGCGCCTTCCACCGCGCCCACCAGGCCGTCTACATCGATGACCTGCTCGCAGACGATCCCGGCTGGGCCATCTGCGCCGTCTCGCTGCACAGCCCGCAGGTGCGCGACGCGTTGCGCCCGCAAGATGGCCTCTACACCCTCGCCCTGCTCGATACGCATCCGCAACTGCGCATCATCGGCGCCATCCGCCAGGTGCTGTGCGCCGCCGACGAACAAGCCGCCGTGCTCGCGCGCCTGGCCGATCCCGCCGTGCGGCTAGTCACGCTCACCGTCACCGAAAAAGGCTATTGCCTGGCCGGCGACACGCTCGACCTGCATCACCCCGACATCGTGCACGACATCGCCAGCCCCGCCGCGCCACGCAGTGCAGTCGGCTATCTGGTGGCCGGGCTGCACCGGCGCATGCAGGCCGGCCTTGCACCGTTCACCGTGCTCAGTTGCGACAACCTCACCGATAACGGCCACCTGCTACGCCGTGCAGTGCTGCTGCTGGCGCGCCAGCACGATGCCGCGCTGGCGGTGTGGATCGAGCAGCACGTCAGTTTCCCGCGCTCGATGGTCGACAGCATCACCCCGGCCACCGACGAGGCGCTGCGCACCCAGGTGCAGGCGCAGACCGGCCTGCACGATGCCTGGCCGATCCAGCGCGAGCGCTACAGCCAGTGGGTGATCGAAGACGATTTCTGCAACGGTCGCCCCGACCTGGCGCGCGTCGGCGTGGTGCTCAGCGACGACATCGCCGGCCATGCGCGCGCCAAGCTGCGCCTGCTCAATGCACCGCACTCCACGCTGGCGTATCTGGGCAGCTTGCTGCAGCTGGAAACCGTTGCCGATGCCATGGCGCATCGGCCACTGGCGGCGTTCGCCGCGGCGCTGATGCGCCAGGACATCGCCCCCACCCTGCAGCCGATGGACGGCTTCGATGCGCAGCGCTACAGCGACGCGATTCTTGCGCGCTTCCGCAATCCCGCCATTCGCCATCTGCTTGCGCAGATCGCCTGGGACGGCTCGCAGAAGATTCCGGTGCGCCTGCTTGCCACCATCGACGACGCGCTTGCCGCAAGCCGGCCCATCGAGCGCCTCTGTTTGCCGGTCGCCGCGTGGCTGCAGTTCGTGCGCCGGCAGGCGCGCAACGGCGTGGCCCTGGTCGACCCCTTGAACGATGCGCTGAGCGCGCTGGGACGTGCAGCCACCGGCGATGCAGCTGGTGACATCGCCCGTTTCGTCACGGTGGAAGCCGTGTTCGGCACGCTGGCTGCGGACCGGCGCTTCATCGATGCGCTGACCAGCGGCTATGCCGCGCTGGGCGATGCCACGCCAGGCCGTGTGGACGCGGTCCTTGCTGCGTTGAGTGCCTGAGCCACGTGGTGGCGCGAGAGCGGCTGCCGGCGTGTGCGCTGCTCGCTCGACCCCGGTTGCGGCATCGGGATCGGCCATCCGACCGGCAAGGGTACCCGATGCATCCTTACCTTGCCGCTCCACGCATGACGTCGATGGCGGCGCCGACCTGCGATCGAACGCCGCGCGCTTGCAGCATGGGTCAGCGGGCGCCGATGACCTGCCCGATCCGCAGCAGATTGCCGCTCTCGTCCACGATCGCAAATTCGCGCATGCCCCAGGGCTTGTCGCCCACCGGGTCGATCCGTGGAATTCCCCGGACCGGGAGCGCCGCTGCCTGCATCGCTGCATGGATGGCATCGACATCGCTCACCCGCAGATAGCAGCCCGCATAGCAGCTCGCCGGATCCAGATCCGGGTGCGCGAAGAAGTGCAGCTCCACATCGCCGCGCCGCAGGATGGCGTACCCCGCGTCATGCGGATGCACCTCGCCCTCGAAGCCAAGCCGGCGATAGAACGCCAACGTCTGCGCGATCGCGCGGCTGGGCAGGATCGGGATGGTCTGGTCAGCGGTGGTGGCCTTGGCGTTCATCGTCAACTCGTCTGCAGTGAGGATCGGGCTCAAATCGGTACGTCCATTGCTGGCCGCACCAAGCACTCAGGTGCGCTTGCAACCAGTCACGACGGCTACGCCCAGCTGCCGGGTGTACCAGCTCACCTGCCGCACCTATCTACCGATAGGATGGCACAACGTCCAGCTGCCCCTGGTCTGCATCGCGATCACGATGCCCGGACGCCCTGCCTGGCACCGGATGTGCTGAAAATGCGCATCACCACCAGCGCCAGCAGCACTATGAAGCTCAGCTCCCACACATAGAACGCAGCACCCACATGGTCGATCATGACCTGATGGCCGGCTTCGTTCCTGTCGAACCGGGTGGCGCGAAAGGTATCCAGCCCGATCAGGCAAGCCGCCATCAACAGGGCTGCCGCCATCTTGTCCAGCTTGAGGAAGTAACACGGCCACGCCAGCAGGAACAACGGATTACTCATCCAGGCCACGCACTGGCCATCGATCACCTGCATCCAGCCGAACAGCAGAAGGACCAACCCTCCCACGCTGGTATCGCCGCCATGCAAGGCAGGCAGGCACAGCGCAATGCCGTACAGCAGGGCCGACAACACGAGCAGAAACGGTTTCATGAGCGTCCTTGTCTGATGATGATGCGGCCAGTGCATGCCGCCGTTTGCGAAGGTGCGGCTCGCATCTGCACGGGCCAGCCTGCGCTCACTATAGACAATGTACGCATCCGTTGGCCGAATGGCCGCCTGGCATGCCGATGCGCGACCCAAGTGGGAGCCCGGCACGGCAACACTTCGGTCCGGGACGTCGCCATGACATGCTGGAACCCCACCACACCGCTCCGGAACCTTCCCATGGCCCCCCACACGAAGCAGAATTTGCCGGAAAAGGTCTGCGTTCAGTGCGGGCGACCATTTCGCTGGCGCAAGAAGTGGGAGAAGGTATGGGACGAAGTGAAATACTGCTCGGATCGCTGCCGCGGCGACAGCAGGCGACAACGTCCGGCACCGTAGTCTGCTCTCAGCGGGAACCCGGTCGCACTCACCCACTGTAGCGTCTGCGCCAACCGGGTCATCCTGAGACGCAGGGGCTGGTGGCTAATGGCTTCCTGCCTTTTTCGCAGCGCGCGATCCGCTCCCCTTCTTGGCTGCGTTGCCTTTGCCTGCAACTGCCATGTTGTCCACCAGATTGGGATAGGGGCGACCCGCTGCCTTGGCGCGCTGCTTGGCCTGTGTCTTCTGCGCTGGGGAAAGCGGCCGTTTCCGCGAAGCCCGCTTCGGGTTTGACGTGTTCCATGGTGCGGAGGCCTTGCCCGCACTTTTGTTCGCGGTACTGCGCGTGGAGGCCCTCTTGCTGGCCGCAGCTCGGCGAGTCGCTGTCTTTCTTGTCGCGGTTTTCTTGGCAGGACGTTTGTTGGCCGTCGCTGTCCTGGCTGCGGTCTTGCTTGCTGCGGTCTTCTTGGCAGCCGGCTTCCTGGCGGTCTTCGTGCCGCCAACCTTGCGCGCGCCGGTCGAAGACTTGCGTGCAGCCGCGCTACCGGCTCCCGCGTTCCTGGCCGCTGCTTTTTTTGCCGCAGACGCCTTCGCAGAGGAGGCTCCGGTTGCCTTCTTCGCAACCTTCTTTGCGGCGGTCTTCTTTGCAGTGCGTTTTTCTGCGGTCTTCCTGGCAGTGCGTGTCTTGATACCACTGGCGTCGGCAGCGGCCGCGCTCCCGGCCCTTGCGCTCTTGCCTGCCGTGGTCTTTGCGTTGGCTGCATCCTCCAGCCGCTGATACAGCCGCGCCGCCCAACGCTGGCCTGCATCGCCGCCCCAGAGCAGCCAGGCGATATAGCCGGCCGATGGCGCGCTACGGTCGGCCCAGCCCTTGCCGCTCTTGTCCACGCTGTGACGCGCGAAATAGGCGTGCATGCGTCCAATGGTCTGGGTGGAAAGCGATTTCTGCGCAGACAGATCGCGTGCACGCGCGACGCCGATCGCGGTACCGCCACGCCCATGCTGCTCACGCAGCCGCAGCCCGCGTGCCGCGGCGTTGGCAACGTTCTTGGGCGGCGTCGTGGAAATCGCCTGCTTTGCTGGTGTACGTGCCACAACCCTCTCCTGCTGCATCGAGTTGCCGTAGTGTTCGCATGCGTGGTGCTGCTGCATGTGAAGAGGCTCGCAGCCCGTCAGCGCATGCGCCGCGCCCATCAACGTCGTGGCAAGTTGCGGGCCTGTCCAATGCGCACACTGCAATGGCGTTGCTTCGGCAAGCCAGCTGCGCGCACAGCACGCATGGCACAGACAGCATCCGCCGCGCCAGCGCTGGCTGCAGATCAGCCTGCTTGTGCAAGTGGATCATCGTGCAGGTCGCTACACTGGCCTGCCACGGTGACTGGAGGAATGCTGCATGCGCCTGTTGAAGACCTCGTTCTGCGCAAGCCTGCTTGCTGCCGCGATCGGCACCCTACCTGCGCCGGGCCAGGCGCTCGACAAGGCAGCGCCAGCGACTACTCCGGCGTCATCCAAGCAGTTGCAGCAATGGCAGGCGCTGACCACGCGCAACACCCCGCATGCGCGCCATGAAAACAGCATGGTGGCCATCGGCGATCGCCTGTATCTGATTGGTGGACGCGATCAGCGCCCACTGGAAATTTTCGACACCCGCACGCGCCGCTGGTCACAAGGCAGTGCACCGCCGCTGATGGTCAGCCATGCGCAGGCGGTGGTGTCGTCCGGCAAGCTGTATTTCGTGGGCGGCTTTACGGGCGACTACCCCGAGGAAGCGTCGCTGAGCAATCTGCTGATCTACGATCCCCAGACCGACCGCTGGCAGGTCGGGCCGGAGATTCCCAAACACCGCCGCCGCGGTGCTGCCGGCGCCGTGGAGCACGACGGCGTGCTGTATCTGGTTGGTGGCAACACACGCGGGCATATGAGCGGCTACGTGCCGTGGCTGGATGCCTTCGATACCAGGACACAGCAATGGACGCAGCTGGCCGATGCGCCGCACGCACGCGACCATTTCCACGCGGTGGTGATCGACGGAAAACTGTATGCCGCCGGTGGACGCAGGTCGGCGCACGAAAGCGGCAACACCCTGGCGCAGACCATCCCGGAAGTCGATGTCTATGACATCGAACGCGGCACTTGGACTGTCGCTCCGGCTGCATTACCGACACCACGCGCGGGCACCGCGGCTATCGCACGCGATGGCCAGCTCCTTGTGATGGGCGGCGAGAGCACACGGCAGGTCGAGGCGCACGCGGAGGTAGAAGCGTACAACCCGGCCACTGCCACCTGGAAGACGCTGGCTGCATTGCCGCAAGGGCGGCATGGTACCCAGGCCGCAATGATCGGGGGCGATCTCTATCTGATTGCGGGAAGCGCCAATCGCGGTGGTGGGCCGGAATTGGATGACACATTGGTGCTCGGTGGTCGTCGCCAACCCTAGTCGTTGGAACGCTTGTGCCCGCGACAGGCGGGCAGCGAGCGGGTCGAACATTGTGTGCCCGCAGATGGGCATCTAATCTGCCTGCTCGCTGTTCAACTCATAACACCAGGGAGTGGTAATGCCGAAACGCCGATCAGACAAGATACGTCCGATGGTCTCAGGCGTAGAAGAGCAATTCTTGCTCCCTCTTACCCACGCGAAGGGCGGAGTAACGGCGCTTTCATCGTCGGCCGCTCAAAACCCGCAATACAGTCACTACATCGTTTACGTCGATGAGAGTGGCGACCACGGCCTGGAGACAGTGGACCCGAACTACCCGGTGTTCGTTCTGGCGTTTTGCGTTTTTCACAAAGGGCACTACGCGCAGCACGTGGTTCCTGCTATCGAGTCGTTCAAGTTTCGGCATTTTGGGCATGACGTCGTGATTCTACACGAGCATGAAATCCGCAAGGAAAAAGGACCTTTCCGTTTCAATGATCGGCTAGAAAAGAATCTCTTCCTGAACGAGTTGACCGGTATCATCGAGAAAAACAATTTCATTCTGATCAGCTGCGTCATCGATAAAACGCGACTCAAAGAACGGGCCCAGATGGAAAACAATCCTTACCATCTGGCGCTGGCATTTTGCCTGGAAACGCTTTTTGAACTGATGCAGGAAAAGAAGCAGGATGCCGTTCCAACGCATGTGGTGGTTGAATGTCGCGGCAAGAAGGAAGATCGTGACCTGGAGCTTGAATTCAGGCGGATCTGCGATGATGCAAACCGCTGGAGCCGACCCCTTCCTTTCACCCTCGTATTTGCGGACAAGAAAGCCAACTCTTCGGGCCTGCAATTGGCCGACCTGGTTGCACGTCCTATTGGCCTATCGGTCCTTCGTCCGGGTCATGCAAACCGAGCATTCGACGTGCTGCAGCGCAAATTCTTCTGCAAGGAGGGCAGGCGCAAGTTGGGAGTGAACTATGAAGGCTGGGGTCTGAAGATTTTTCCACCGCCAGAAAGCGAAAAGCCCCGATGATCTCACCGAGGCTATGACGCCGACCGGGAACCCCCAGTCCACTTAGGTTGCGAGTCTAGGGGTCTAGACCGAAGAATTCAAGATCACTCCGGCGCAGAACGGATTCGCAATAGGGATCACGCTTAAAGAGAAGCTCTGGCTGCCCTGTAGGCTACTGGGCAAACTGCAACCCCAGCGACTTGACCCGCACGCGGGTCAGCATCGCGTGCGAGGTCATGTAGAGGGTATGGCCGTCGCTGCCGAACGCGCAGTTGGAGATGGCCTCACCGGTTTCGATGCGACCCAGCCGCTGGCCGGATGGGTCGAACACGATGACGCCGCCAGGGCCGGTGGCGAACAGGTGGCCGTCAGACGAGACCGCCATGCCGTCGGGCAGGCCGGGAGCATCCGTGGCGACCAGATCCGAGGCATCGGCGAACACGCGCTTGCCGGTGACGGCACCCTGCGCATCGAGCGCATACGCCATCCAGATCGGCCGGTTGGGGTCGGAATTGGACACGTACAAGGTGCGCTCATCCGGCGATAGCGCAATGCCGTTGGGGAAGCCCAGGCTGTCGTCCAGCAGATGCACGCTGCCGTCGGGGTCCAGCCGGTACACGCCGTTGTAGCGCAATTCCTTGACCGGCGAGTCGTTGAGATCCTTCAAGCCATACGGCGGATCGGTAAAGAACACCACGCCGTCGTTGCGACGCACCACATCGTTGGGACTATTGAAGCGCTTGCCGTCGAAGCGGGTGGCCAGCGGCGTCTTCTTGCGGGTGGCCGGATCGAGCCTGGCCACGATCCGCGTGCCCGAATCGGCCAGCAGCACCGTGCCGCTCGGCTCGGCATACAGGCCGTTGGCGCCGGCTTCGCGCAGCGTGGCCTGTTCCGGGCCCACGTAGCCGGACGGCGACAGCAGCACCGACAGGCCAGCATCCTCGGACCAGCGATACAGCGTGTTTTCCGGCACATCGGTGAACAACAGGTAGCCCCCGTTGCGCACCCACGCCGGGCCTTCTGACCAGGTGAAGCCTTCGGCGAGCTTCTCGATGCGCGCATCGGCCGCGACCACGGTGCTGAAACGCTGGTCGAAGCGTTGCAGCTGCCCGATGGTGGTGAATCGCGGTGGCGGTGTGTCCTTCTTCGTGCAGGCAGCGGCGATGGCCAGCAACGGAACGGCCAACAACAGATAGGGCGACAAGCGCATCGGTTCTCCGGCTTTGGGTCCAGCCCCATGATGCCATCAAGTCCGCGCAGCGTGTCAGCCGCTGCAGGGCGCTGCAGTGATTGCACGCTGGTGCAACGTGTCACTCACCTCGTGTGGGATCGACACAAGGCTGAACTGCCCAGGATGAGGTCGTTGAAGCCAGAAACACCAAAGTCCCTCAGCGCTTTCCATCCGGCTCTGTCTCCACTTGATCTTCAGATACCTGCAAGCCAATCCGCTTGGCTGCAGCCAATAGTTCAGCCCTGTGGCCTTGTGCTGGCCATCCAGCGACCGTGTCGATCACACGGCCCGCATCCATGAAGTAGAAAATCGGCGTTGCCCACTGTGTCAGCATCGGCCAATCACTCTTGCGGAACGCCAGCGACATCTGCTGCTGCGGGTATCTCTCGTTCCAAGCGGCAAACACCGAAAAATCGTCTTGCCTGCTTGGCGGCGCGATCCATTTCGAATGAGATCGCATCACTGCATTCAAAGCCGGATCCTGGCCGATGGCAGCCATGGCACGTTGCGTGTAGGGACACAGCGGATCTGCAACGACGATGATGAGGCGACCAGCATCGATGTGCGAGGCGACATGCAAGAGCCGCCTGCCATGCGGTGCGATGCGCAACTCGCTTGGCAACCCTGCGGCAACGGCGATGGGCTCCACCACCTCCGGTGGTGGATGAGGCAGGCCGTCAGCGTGATGCGCAAAGAAGCCCTTTGCGGCAGCAAAGTCTCGCGCTGCCAACAGGGCACGATAGGTCTGCACGACATCGTGAGGCTGTGATGCATGAAAGCGCTCCAGGGCAGCCAAGGCCTTGACCTGGTCTTCGGTGATCCTGGAATCGCCGGTATAGAACGAGGCCGCATTCGCGACCTCGAAAATTTGACGGGCCTGACGATCATTGAAACCCGACCATGACCGATTGGCCATCAATGCACTACGCATCTTCTCGTAGCTTTGCTTGACCCGCTCAGAGAGCGCAAGATCGGATTCATTCGACCTCCGCACTGCGGCGACTTCAATCGTGTCCGCAGTCGTCGCAGATGCAGACGGATCAAGGTCAACAGCATGCGCAAGCGGGGGAGAAACAGGTAGCCAAAGCAGCAGTGCGAGAAGTAGCCCGCTCAGCAATTTCCCGTGCAAATCTTGGTGAGTGACTGAGTACATGTTGCACGCGCCTCACAACGGTAGTCGCCGTAATCTGCCTTCATTTCCGGGGTGATGTTCTGCGGCGTCATGATGGCGCGATCCGCATCGCTCTCAATCAACAACCCAGGCACGGATTGTGTCGCGCTTTGTATGCAATTAGCGAAAGGATTGCATAGACCCGGCTCGCAGTGAGGCCGCTTAGCTCTTGGTAAGAGAAGGTAGTCACGCCCTTTTCATTGAATTCGACACTTTCGAAGAAACGCTTGGCAGCTGAGACAGGCAAGGCATTGATTGGAGAATCCTTTGGAATTCGACTCATATATCCATTCAAATCCGCCCTGCTTCTTAGCGGTGCGAGATCAAAGTCGACCTGACGCGCTAGACGAACATCATCCCGGATGATCTGTATAGCAGCCTCGTCCAATTTGTTTGAATCTTTATACTTCGAGAAGGACTGCGATGAAAATGGCATTGAAATAAAGAGGATTGCAACTATCCAAATGGGTTTTCCGTTCATTAAAGTCTCCCAATTCGATTGAATTTTGAAAATTCTTAGTGACTGTATTGCAACTACAAATTAATCCAATCATACATAGACATTACAGACACCCATCACTTTTGTTTGAATAATTTCCGAATTTTCATTGTTAATATAACTAATTAATCATGCCAGCAATGAACCATTTGGCCGTTTAACTCTTCAGGCACCGCCAACACCGCCTCCAGCGCCGGTTTGGGCGCGTGATTGCGGTCGAACAGCAAGGGATGATTGGTGCGGCCGGGAACCGGGTAATCGTTCTTCCACGACATGCCGTCGGTGACGCCCCACACACTGACACGCGCCAGCGTGTCGCGCTTGCGCCAGAACAGCGCGAACAGTTCCGCATAACGCGCGGTCAACTGCGCCTGTACCTGTGGCGGCAGCCCATCGCGATACGGGTCGAGAAACCGCTTGAATTCCGGCAGCTGGAACTGCTTGTGCGCCAGGCCCGTTCCAATCACCTGGCCTTCCCTGGTAACCGGCAACACGTCCACGTCCAGTTCGGTGATCATCACCTTGATGCCGAGCGCAGCATACGCATCGATGGCTGCTTCGATGTCCTGCACGCTGTGGTAGTTCAGGCCCCAATGCCCCTGCATGCCGACGCCGTCGATGCGGATACCGGCCTGCTGCAACATCCTGACCATGCGCACGATGCCGTCGCGTTTGGCCGGCCGCCAGGCATTGAAGTCGTTGTAGTAGAGCTCGGCATCCGGTGCGTAGCGCTGCGCGAAGGCGAAGGCATTGCGCACCACGGTGTCACCATCGCCGACGCGTTGTACCCAGTTGGTGGCGCGGTAGCTGCCGTCTTCGTCGATGATTTCGTTGACCACATCCCAGGCCTGCACCGTGCCCACATAGCGCCCGGCAACCCGCTCGATATGCGCACGCATGCGCTCGATCTGCGCAGCCGAGGTGTTGGGTGTGCCCTGCGCATCGACGAAGAACCACTCCGGGGTCTGGTTGTGCCAGACCAGCGTGTGCCCGACCACGAACATGCGCTGGCGCTGCGCATAGGCGACGAACGCGTCGGCGGCGGCGAAGTCGAACACGCCCGGCCGCGGCGCGACGACCTCGGCCTTCATCACGTTCTCCGGTGTGAGCGCATTGAACTGGCAGGCCACCAGCGCCGCCGAGGCAGCGTCCTTGCCGGAGACGATCTCGGCATTGACTGCCGTGCCCAGCAAGAAGCCATCGGCATACGCCTGCTTGAGCGAGGTATCGGGCGTTTCGCAGCGCGCCAATGCCGGTCCGGCGACGAGGCAGGCAGCGACGACGCATGCACCACGCAACAGGGTGAGCAGATGCGGCATGGCGTGGTGCCTGGTCGAGTCTCCACTGCGGTGCTGCAACCGGCGCGTGACAGCCTCAGCCATCACTGCGCGACGCGCTGCGCGCGCAACGCGCCTACCCGCTCTCACAGCTTGTAGGCCTGCTTGGGCAGGCGGTAAGCCAGATCCACCGCGATCTCCGCAGCCTCGTCCTCGTCCAGCCGATGCTCGGCCACCAGCTTGGCCAGGAACGCGCTGTCCACGCGTCGCGCGACATCGTGCCGGGCGGGAATCGACAGGAAGGCACGGGTGTCGTCGTTGAAGCCCACCGTGTTGTAGAAGCCGGCGCTGGCCAGGGTCTGCTCGCGGAAGCGCCACATGCCTTCGGGCGCGTCATGGAACCACCACGCCGGGCCCAGCAGCAGCGCCGGGTAATGTCCGGCCAGTGGCGCCAGTTCACGGCTGTAGCTGGTTTCGTCCAGGGTGAACACGATCAAGCGCAGCCGCGGGTCGTTGCCGTAACGATCCAGCAGTGGCTTGAGCGCATGCACATAGTCGGTGCGCATCGGGATATCGGCGCCCTTGTCGCGCCCGTAGCGCTGGAACAGCGGCTGGTTGTGATTGCGAAAGCACCCCGGATGCAGCTGCATCACCAGCCCGTCGTCCAGGCTCATCGCCGCCATTTCGGTCAGCACCTGCGCGCGGAACAGCTCGGCCTGCTCCGGCGTTGCCGCGCCGCGTACCACGGTCTCGAACAGGCGCTGCGCCTGCCCCGGCGACAGGTCGGCCGTGGCGGCGCTGGGGTGACCGTGATCGGTGGAGGTGGCGCCGTGCGCCGCAAAGAACGCGCGGCGCTGCCGGTGCGCGCGCAGATAGCCGGGCCAGGTCAGCACATCCTCGCCGGTGAGCGCGCCGAACTGCTGCAGCGCGCCGGCAAACTGCTCGTGCTCCGGGTCCACCACCGGGTCCGGACGGTAGGCGGTCAGCACGCGTCCGGTCCATCCGCTGTCGGCGATGGCGGCATGATGCTGCAGGCTGTCCAGCGGCGACTCGGTGGTGGCGATCACCTCGATGGCAAAGCGCTCGAACAAGGCCCGCGGTGCGAATGCGGGCGTCTGCAGCGCGGCGGTGATGTGGTCGTAATAGTGATCGGCGGTGGCCGCATCCAGTCGGATGCGCAGATCGAACACTTCGTGGAAGACATGGTTGAGCCACAACGCCGACGGCGTGCCGCGCAACAACGCGAAGTGTTCGGCAAACACCCGCCATGCCGCGCGCGGGTCCACCGCTGCGCGGGTGCCATCGGCGCGCGGAATGCCCAGCGCATCCAGGTCGATGCCCTGGCTGTAGAGCATGCGAAACACGTAGTGATCGGGCACCAGCAGCAGTTCTGTTGCATTGGCGAACGCCGCATTGGTCGCAAACCAGGCCGGGTCGGTGTGCCCATGCGGGCTGATGATCGGCAGCCTGGCGATCTGTGCATACAGACGGCGCGCGATCGCACGGGTGCCAGGGTCGGCGGGTAACAGCCGGTCGTCGTGCAGGGTCAGGGAAACAGGTGTGGACATGGGCTCAGAACACCGAGAAAGACGGGGGATACACGCTGTCGGCCGCCCGCGTCATGGCGCAGGCGTGCCGGGATGGGCAGCCACGTAGTCGCGCAACCAGCGCAGCGCCGGTCGCTCGCTGCCGTCGCCACGCACCAGATAGGCAGCTTCCTTGTCGCGCCACAGGCCGGGACGGAACCCCCACAGGGTGATGCCGCGCACCGCCGGGTGCTCCCAGAACACCGGAAACACGCGCTGGTAATCGGCCAGCTGCTGCGCATCGCTTGGCCCATCCAGGTCGAATTCGGTGATGTAGATCGGCAGGCCAGTGGCCGCCAGCGCATCCAGATTGGCGCGGTGCACCGACATCGCCACGTTGGGCGTGGTCTCGAAGGCATGCTCCTGGATGCCGATGGCATCCACCAGGTGCTCGCGCTGCAGCAGGTGCACGATCTGCAGATAGCGCTGCGTGGCCTTGGATGTGTTGGTGATGCCGTAGTCGTTGATCATCAGCTTGGCATTGGGAAAGTGCTGGCGCGCCAACCGAAACGACTGCAGCACCCATTCCCAGCCGCTGGCGCCGGTGCCGCCCAGGGCCTGCAGATAGTTGCCGCCGCCGGTGTCACTCTTGCTGGGCGGATCATTGAGCGGTTCATTGACCACCTCCAGCAGGTCGATGTCCGGATAGCGCTGCGCCACGGCGGCAAACCACTGCGCGATCTCGCGGCGCTGCTCGGCCGGCGGCAGGGTCTTGATCCATTCCGGCTGCTGGTTGCCCCACACCATCACATGCATCTGGAACGGCATGCCGCGGGCCTTGGCGAAGCGGTAAGCCGCATCCAGCGCGCTCCAGTCCATCTGGTCGCGCACCGCTTCCACCGTGCCCCACTTGCCGCCATTTTCCGGGGTGAGCTTGTTCCAGTGCTGCGCAAAGCCGGATGCCTGTTGTGGGCTGTAGGCACTGCCCAAAAACGTGGATGCGCCCGCCGCCAACGGCGCCGCATGGGCGGCCGATGCCAGGCTTGCGGCGAGCAACACGCCCAACCCCAGTGTGTGCAACTGCATGATGCGTCCCTCAGGAAGATGGCGGCGCCGGGGTGGCCGCGGGCAGATGCGCCGGCTCCAGCCGCGGCACCAGATGATGCACGAGGGCCAACGCCAGCAGATACGCAGAGCCCGCCATCAGGAACACCGGCACATAACTGCCGGTCGCCTGCAGCAAAAACCCGATGAAGGTGGCGATGAGCATGCCGCCCACCGCGCCAGCGAATCCGCCGATGCCCACCACCGTGGCCACCGCATGCCGCGGAAACATGTCCGAGGGCAGCGTAAACAGATTGGCCGACCAGCCCTGGTGCGCGGCGGTCGCCAGCCCGATCAGTGCCACCGCCAGCCACAGATTGTCCGCACGGGCGGCAAACACGATGGGCACCACGCAGATCGCGCAGATCAGCATGGCGGTCTTGCGTGCGCGATTGACGCTCCAGCCGCGCGCGATGAACCGCCCGGCGATCCAGCCACCGGCAATGCTGCCCACATCGGCCAGCACGAAGATCACGATCAATGGCGCGCCCAGTTGCAGCAGGCTCAAACCATATTCGGCGTGCAGGAACTTCGGCAGCCAGAACAGGAAGAACCACCAGATCGGGTCGGTGATGAACTTGCCCAGCACGAACGCCCAGGCCTGCCGATGCCGCAGCACCTGCAACCACGACAGCCGTGCCTGCACCGGCTCGTGGACATCGCTGCGGATATGCGCCAGTTCCGCTGGCGACAGGCCGGGCTGCTGTTCGGGCGGGTGGTAGGTGAGCCACCACACCACCAGCCAGGTAGCGCTCAACACGCCGGTGAACAGGAAGGCCGCCTGCCAGCCCCAGATCGTGGCGATCACCGGCACCAGCAACGGCGCAACGATGGCCCCGATATTGGAGCCGGAATTGAAGATGCCGGTAGCCAGCGCGCGCTCGCGGCGCGGGAACCATTCGGCCACCGTCTTGAGCGCGGCAGGAAAATTGCCCGACTCGCCCAGCCCCAGGAAGAACCGCGCAATCGCAAAACCCACCACACTGGTCGCCAGCGCGTGCCCCATCGCCGCCAGGCTCCACACCCCGATCGCCAGCGCATAGCCGATGCGGGTGCCGAAGCGGTCGATCACCGCGCCGCTGCACAACAGCCCCAAGGCATACGCCGCCTGGAACGCGGTGACGATGTAGCCGTACTGGATCTCGTTCCAGCCGATCTGGGTCTGCAGGAACGGCGCCAGCACGCCCAGCACCTGGCGGTCGACGTAGTTGATGGTGGTGGCTGCCAGCAACAACGCACACACCCGCCAACGCACGCGGCCCAACCCCGCCGGCGCAGCAGCAGGCACGGCCCTGGGTGCCTCGCTCATGCGCACGGCCTGCGCGGCGACCAGGCTCCGCGCAGCTGCTGCACCGGCATCGCAGCAGTAGCGGTAGCGGTGCGCGCACCACGCCGGTGCCGCTCATGCGCGTGGTTGCCGCGTTCTTCGCTGGGTTTCATCGACCACTGCACCTGCACGAGGGTGGCCTTGCGCCACGGATGATAGCGCTACCATTACCACGCTCCCCGGCGAAAGCCATCGCGCAGTGCAACACGACCGCGCGCCGTACGCACTCGCCAACCGTCAACAACGCTTGGCGAGTGCACCGGCCCTGCCTGGCCTCCGCGTCTATGCTGCCCTGCAGCGTGATGTTCCGAATTTGGTAGCGCTAACATCCAGCGCCACTGATCGCCCGTTCTTCCCCACCGCACCATCGCCGCGCCGCTACCGGCAGCGGCACTCCCTGCGCCGGGGCGATGCGTGGGACATCTGCTCACCTGTTAGGGAAGGGATTACGGTGAAGAACAGTTACGCACGAACCGCGTTGTCCTGCGCATTGGGATCCATCCTGCTGGGCATGGCCAGCAGCGTCGCCTGGGCCCAGTCCACCGAGGCCACCACTGCGCCACCGCCGCCGGACCCGGCCGGCAGCAACGACGCAGTGACCCAGCTCGATACCGTCACCGTCTCCGGCTACCGACGCAGCATCCAGTTCTCCACCGATGCCAAGCGCGATTCGGTCGGTTTCGCCGACACCGTGTTTGCCGAAGACATCGGCAAGTTTCCGGACATGAACATCGCCGAGTCGCTCAACCGCATTCCCGGCGTGCAGCTGGCGCGCGACGTCAATGGCGAAGGTCTCAACATCGCCATCCGTGGCCTGGGCACCAGCTTCACCAAGACCACGCTCAACGGCTCCAGCATCGCCACCGCCTCGATCGGCCTGAACGCGCAGAACCAGAACCGCGAAGTCGATCTGAACCTGTTTCCCACCGAATTCTTCACCCAGCTCACCGTCAGCAAGACACCCACCGCCAGCATGCTCGAGGGCGGCGTCTCCGGCGTGGTGGACATGCGCAGCGCGCGCCCGTTCGATCGCCCCGGTGTGCACTTCACCTATCAGGCGCAGGCCGACTGGAACAGCACCAGCGAAAAGACCACCCCGCGTGGCGCGGTCATGGGCAGCTGGACCAATGAGGAAGGCACCTTCGGCGCGTTGTTCGGGGTGGCCTCGGTGCGCAGCAAACTGGGCGTGCGCGGCTTCGAGAGCGTGGGTTGGACCAACCCGGGCCTGACCTACACCCAATGCGGGCTCACCCCGCCCGCAGGCACGCCGGCCACCAATCAGCCGGCGGCGTGCAACGTCAACGGCGGCGGCAACTGGCGCATTCCCGACCGCGTGCCGGCCACCGCCGGCAGTGGCCTGACCACCGGCGAGACCATCGACGCGGCGTGGCTGCTGGCACGCAACCCGGGCCTGAGCATCGACCAGATCAGCGATGCGTTGATTCCGCGCCTTGGCCGCCAGGTCTACATGAATGGCGATCGCGACCGCGATGCGTCGGTGATGTCGCTGGAATGGCGCCCCTCCGACAGCATGCACTTCTACCTGGACACGCTGTATTCGGAAGCCAAGCGCACCACCGAGCGGATCAGCATGAATCTGATCGGCCGCAACGGCAACATGATCCCGCTGGGCATGCAGCTGGACCAGAACAACGTGGTCACCAGCGCCACCTTCGCCAACGCGCAATACTTTCTGGAAGCGCGCCCGTACCGCGAAGAGGTCAAGTTCTGGAGCGTCAATCCGGGTGCAGAGTTGTTGTTCGGCGCCGAGCAGGACATCAAGCTCAACGTGCAGGCCAATGCCACGCGCAGCTGGCTGGATCGCGAGTCGCCCAGCATCCTGGTCACCTCGCCGTTCACCACCGTGGACTATCGCAACCAGGGCGGCGACCGCCCCTCGATCAGCAGCCCGCTGGATCTCAACGATCCCAACCTGGGTTGGGGCTGGACAGGTGGCCGGGTCAACATCCAGAACGAAAAACGCGTGACGCAAACCCGCGGCGCACGCGCCGACCTGCAGTTCGGCGAGGACAAGCGCAACATCAAGATCGGTGCGGCCTACGATCAGGCCGAGCGCACCATCCGCGGCTTCGACAACAGCATCGCCTGGGAGCAGGTGGTCTGCCGCGGCGGTGGCGGCAACGTGTGCAACGGCGGCCCGGGCTCGGCGGTACCCAGCGCGGTGCTGGCCACGTATCTGCGGCCCGGCCCGGATGGCTTCATCACCGCCGATTTCGATCGCTTCCTGCGCGACACCAACTATTACCCGCTGCGCGATGCAGCACCGGAATCCAACTCGGCCAATACCGGCGCCTCGACCGGTGGCATCCGCGAGAAGAACCTCGGCTTCTACATCGAAACCAACGCCGAAACCGAAGTGTGGAACCGCACGCTGCGCCTCAACGCCGGCGTGCGTTACGTCACCACCGACCAGACCATCACCGGCCCGGTCACCATCAACGGCATCCGCCGCGTGCAGGTGCTCGACTCCGACTACAAGGAAGCCCTGCCCTCATTCAACGCCGCCTGGGACGTGGCCGACAACGTGGTGCTGCGCCTGTCCAGCTCGCGCACGCTCACCCGCCCGGACCCGAGCGCGATGTTGCCCAATACCAACTTCAGCGACCCGTCCGCGCAGACCGCCACCCAAGGCAATCCGAACCTGGCGCCCTACCTGTCCACCAACGTCGACTTCGGCGGCGAGTGGTATACCGGCGGCGAAGGCTATGTGGGCCTGACGCTGTTCAACAAGCGCATCAGCGGCTTCACCGTCAATGGCGTGCGGCGCATTCCCTTCAACGAACTGGGCGTGCCGTACGACAGCCTGCTGCCGATCCAGCAGGCCGGCCTGCAGCAGCGCGGCGGACCGGACGCGGCCACGGTCGACGTGCAGACCCAGGTCAACGCCGATGGCGTGCTCGACATCCGCGGTACCGAAGCCATTTGGGTACAGCCGCTGGACAAGCTGGTCGACGGCCTGGGCTTCAGCCTGAACTACACCCATGTCACCCAATCCTCCGAAGGCGAAGGCGTGCCAGCGGTGGCGGTGGGTGTGGCGCCGAACCTGTGGAACGGCACCGTGTACTGGGAAAAGAACGCCGCCTCGGTCCGCCTGTCCTACACCTGGAACGACGACATGGTGATCTCCGGCGCCAACCAGAACGGCATCCCGTACGCGCGCCTCAATGCCGACGCACGCGGCCAGCTGGATCTGTCGGCCAGCTACGCGCTGGACTGGCTGCCCTCCAAGCCGCAGATCACCCTCAACGTCACCAACATCACCGACGAGCCGCTGCGCACCACCTATGCGTGGCCCAACGCCACCTACGACCTGTACGAGCCGGGGCGCACCGTCATGCTCGGCATCCGCGGCACGTTCTGACAGTGACCATCGACACGACGGCGCCGTGGGCAGCCGGACGCGGCCGATATGCGCGATGCACGCGCTCTGCACGTGCATCGCGCATCCGCTGCGCCGGTCGCGCTGCCTGCAAGACGGCGCACGAGGTTTTACCGGACACTGCAGCTGCTGCGCCGGCGGCCACGACCCAGAGGGGTCGCGGCCAGCGGCGTAGCGCGCGCCGCGGCGTTTTCCGCAGCACTCTTCGAGCCCGCCTCACCTCATGAACGATCGGTCACAGCAGCTCTCCGTGCGCGAAAAGATCGGTTACAGCCTGGGCGACCTGGCCGCCAACCTGATCTTCCAGACCTTGGTCACTTTTCTTGCGTTCTTCTACACCGACGTGTTCCGGATTCCCGCCAGCGCGGCGGCCACGTTGATCTTTGTGGTCGGCCTGCTCGGCGCGTTCGTGTTCACGCCCATCATCGGCATCCTGGCCGACCGCACGCGCACCCGCTGGGGCAAGTTCCGCCCGTGGATCCTGTGGACGGCGCTGCCGTTCGGCGCGCTGTCGCTGGCTGCGTTCAATACGCCGGTGCTGGGCGAGCACGGCAAGGTCACCTATGCCTTCGCCACCTATACCTTGCTGATGCTGGTGTACGTGGCCAACAACCTGCCGTATTCGGCATTGAGCGGCGTGCTCACCGGCAGCATGGAGCAGCGCAACAGCCTGTCTGCGTATCGCTTCCTGGCGGTGACGTTCGCGCAGTTCATCATCCAGGTGCTGCTGCTGCCATTGGTGCTGATCCTGGGCAATGGCGACAAGGCGCAAGGATTCCGCAATACCATGGGGTTGTTCGCGGCAGTCGGCACCTTGTGCTTTCTGATCACCTTCTTCACCACCCGCGAACGCGTGCTGCCGATCGCCGAACAACGCAGCAGCGTGCGCCAGGACCTTACCGACCTGGTGCGCAACAAGCCGTGGCTGGTGATGCTGGCGCTGACGGTTCTGGTCTTCATCAATCTCGCCATGAAGGGTGGGATGTACATCTACTACTTCAAGTACACCCTCGATGCCGGCGCGCTGGCGCAGTTTCTCGACAACGCCGGCTTCAATCGCTTCATTGCCGGCATCAACGGCATGCTCACCGGTGCCGGCATGACGGCACTGCAGTGGCCCCAGGACGCGCCCACCTCGGCCTTCAGCGTGTTCAGTGCCGGCGGCATCCTGGCGATGATCGTGGGCATCGGGTTTTCCAAGCGCCTGGCCGATCGCTACGGCAAACGCAACGTCTTCGGCGGCGCGCTGCTGGTTTCCACGCTGTTCCTGCTGGCGTTCTACGTGTATCCGCCGGATGCGATCGGCTTGGTATTCGCCTCCTACGTGCTGCACGGCTTCTTCTACGGCATCACCATCCCGCTGCTGTGGGCGATGATCGCCGATGTGGCCGACTACTCGGAGTGGAAGAACCACCGCCGCGCCACTGCCATCATCTTTTCGGCGATGTTGTGCGGGCTGAAGATCGGCCTGAGCGTCGGTGGCGCGCTGGTCGCCGGCATCCTGGCGTTTTACGGCTATGACGCAGCACTGCCCCAGCAGAGCGCGGCGGTCACCGACGGCATCCGCCTGGCCATCAGCGTGTACGCCTCCCTCCCGTTCCTGCTCGGCACCGCGCTGCTGGTGTTGTACGAAATCGACAAACCGCTGGAAACCCGCATCGAACGCGAACTGGGCGTGCGCCGTCAGGCCGCACCCCTCGCGTCGCCCTAATCCCTCTTCCCCCTCATGCACAGGTACGCGCATGTCCGATGAACTGCAAGCCGCCACCCTGCAGGCGCTGGCGCGCACCGCCATTTCCGCACCGCTGGTCAGCCACATCTACACCGCCGACCCGTCCGCACATGTGTTCGATGGCGCGCTCTACATCTATCCCTCGCACGACATCGATGCCGGTGTCGCCTTCAGCGACGACGGCTCGCACTTCTGCATGGAGGACTACCACGTCTTTCGCATGGCGCATCCCGGCGCGCCGGCCGACGACCTGGGCCAGGTGCTGCACGTGCGCGACGTGCCCTGGGCGCAACGGCAGATGTGGGCACCGGATGCCGCGCAACGCAACGGCAAGACCTACCTGTATTTCCCAGCCAAGCGCGCCGACGGCATCTTCCAGATCGGCGTGGCGGTCGGCGATGGGCCGCAAGGCCCGTTCGCTGCAGAGCCGCTGCCGATCGCCGGCACCTATTCCATCGACCCGGCCGTGTTCCGCGATGCCGATGGCGAGCACTACCTGTATTTCGGCGGCATCTGGGGCGGCCAGCTGCAGCACTACCGCGACAACGTCTATGCGCAGACCCATCAGGAGCCCGAAGGCGCGGCGCCTGCGCTCGGCCCACGCGTCGGCCGCCTGCGCGAAGACATGCGGCAGTTGGTCGAGCCCACCCGCGAGGTGGAGATCCTCGACGAACACGGCGCCCCGCTACGCGCCGACGATCACGCGCGCCGTTTCTTCGAAGGCCCCTGGGTCCATCATCACGCCGGCCGCTACTACCTGTCGTACTCCACCGGCGACACCCACCTGATCTGCTACGCCACCAGCGACTCGCCCTACGGCCCGTTCACCTATCAAGGCGTGCTGCTGGCACCGGTCATCGGCTGGACCACACACCACTCCATCTGCAACGTCGAAGGCCAGTGGTACCTGTTCTATCACGACGCTGTCTTGTCGGGCGGGCAGACCCATCTGCGCAGCATCAAGATGACGCCGCTGGAGCATCTGGCGGATGGCACGATTGCAACGATTCACCCGTACGGAAAGGATGCCGTCTCGCCGTGGTGACATGGCAATGATCAGGCTCACCGCTGACCGTCCATCATGGGGTCGCCGACCGGATGTGCAGCAGCGCTTGCAACGGTAGCGCCCGTCAACGATCGATAGACCATCCTGCCTTTCGGTAGACGGTGCATTGCACGCTGCATCCACAGGCACCATCGCAACGTATGCCCATGCACTGAGTTTCTTGAAAGAGGTTGTCATGCGCCAGGCGTCGATGCTGTTGTTACTCACCCTTGCGGTCCACGGAAGTGCAAGCGGTAGCGAACCGCGCTCCGCGCTGCCTCGCGCAGACAACGTGGACGTGCCGCGCTTCATGGGCGACTGGTATGTGATCGCGCATATTCCCACCCGGCCCGAACGCAAGGCCTACGCTGCAGTAGAGAATTATGCGCTGCGGCCCGATGGCCGCATCCAGACCACCTTCACCTTCCGCAAGGGCAGCTTCCAGGCCCCGCTCAAGTCGATGAATCCGATCGGGCGGGTCGCAAAGCAGGGCAATGGCGCGCTGTGGAGCATGCAATTCATCTGGCCGTTCAAGGCCGAATACGTGATCGCCTGGCTGGATCCGGGTTATACGCAGACCATCGTGGCGCGCAGCAAGCGCGACTACGTCTGGTACATGGCACGCACCCCACAGGTGTCCGACGTCGACTACCAGCAAGCAGTTGAGCGCATCGCAGCGATGGGCTACGACGTGACGCAACTGCGTCGCGTGCCGCAGTCAGTGCGCTGATGCGGAACCGCTTGAGCGCTGCATCTGCTGGCGGTGCCATCCATCAAACCGCGGAGTGCGTCAGGCGTCTTTCTCGTCCACAGAGAATTCCCATCCATCGTTCAAGCCGCCCAAAGGCTTGGCTTCGGCTGCCAGCTCGTCCTCGAATGCCGAAATCGCCTTGTACGTAGGCACCATGGTCGGATACACCGTCACATCCATAGGGAATGTGGTGTTGTCCGGGTAATGACAACAGCGAACCTTCTGCTCGAAGCGCAGCATCATCACCGAAAACTCCAGCGCAGATTCCTTGCTCGGGAAGACCACGGAAAACGCGATCTCCCGGGGCTTCGAAAGATCCACCCCTTGCTGGGCGATGTGCCAGAGGGTGTCGCCGTTATCGTCTTTGGGATACAGAATCTGATTTCGCTGCATAACGGTCTCAAAGGTGTTGCCCGGAACGGCTGTGACGCCAGGATCTTCGCCGTCGAGCCAGGAAGCGAGTCTCGATGATATTTACAAGGTGGGGCTGCGATGCTCGCAGCAAACCTGCGATTGGCCGGGTAACCGACAGCCATCGAGTGTCTTTCAGGAACGATCAGGCGCCAGCGGTTTCACGAAAGCGTGCCTCAGACCGCGCCGCTAGTGCTCCACCGGAAGCGCCCCCTCTGGACTACCGCTAGGGTCGGCAATACGCCGCAGGAAGTCATCCGCCATCAATGTGCGACATTGCGCCAAAGGGAGGCCATCGCGCTGCGCATACATCCGCGAGGCATGCTCGAACAGATCGGCGAGTAGCTCGCCAAAGTCCTCAGCCCCGCCGCCCAGATCGCTGTTGATGCTCACATGCAAGTGTTCTTGCGCAGCCCACAGACGCAACAGCTCGAACGCCTCCGGATCGGCCAATGCGTCGGGCGGAATGATCAATTCTCCATCATGCATTTCATATTCCTTCTTGATGACGACGGTGAGCTGATACGTACCGCCGCGATGGCATGCGTGATGCGTGGGCGGTCTCGCGGCTAGTCAAGACCAGCAGTTGCCAATGCCCCATCGAAGCGGCAAGCGCAGGACCAGACCTACGCCTGCCTTGTGCGTCAGGGAACCCAGACCAGATTCAACACCTGCGGATCCGCGGTGACCTTGACCAGCTTGCCGCTGGGGCCGAATTGCACCTGGTACTCGGAGAAGCTGTCGCGCCAGTACCGCCACAGCGAGGCCTCCAGATTGGGGTTTTCGCTGCTGATCGGGTAGCCGACCGCCATCAGCACCTGCTCGCGGGTCATGCCGCCGGTGAGCTTGCCGTCATTGATGGCCTGGCGGATCTTGGGCGGGAAGGTGGCGAGCTTGAGCTTGGGATCGGCGGTGACCACGTAGCGGGCGGCAAAGGCGGTGTTGTCCAGGTCGCGGCTGTAGTCGTTGCCGATGGACTGCTTCTCGCCGGCGATCTTCAGGTTGACGCGGTTGCGGCCAAAGCCGGTGACGCTGACCGGGGTGCCGACGGGGAGCACGCGCTTGCCGTCTTCGGCGTAGTTGCTGTCGCTGATCCAGCTGCCGTCGGTGCGCAGGTTGCAGCACAGAAAGCCGTCGTACTTGGCGACATCGGCCGCAGCGGCCAGGTTGGAGGCGGTGAGCAGGCTCAGGGCCAGCAGGGAAGAACGCAAACGCATTGGGAAGACTCCTTTCTCGACGGCCGGAGCCGCGCGGCAATGATGGATATGCGCGCCGTCGTTTCCCCGAGGGCGCGCGGGCATTGTCGCAGCCCCGCGCCGCTTGGCAAGCGCGGGTGACGCGCAGCGCCCGGGGTTGTGTATGCTCGGGGCGTGGACACTCTCTCACCCGCCGAGATCGTCGAGCAGATCGCCGAGTTGCGACGCGCCCACCGCGCGTTGGACGAGGAGATCCAGCGCATGCCCGCCAATCTGGAGGACGAACTGCAGATGAAGCGGCTGAAGAAGCGCAAGCTGCAGATCAAGGACTGCATCATTCGGCTGGAAATGGAGCTGGTGCCTGACGAGCCGGCGTGAGGCCATGCCTGCAGTTGGGTCCGCTTGGTACTGCCTGCCGATCGTGGGGTCTGCCCGCTACGGGTGCTGACACCGGCGTCGGAGCGAACCTGGGCGCGATGAGGCGTTCCCTGGAAGGCCCGTCGCGCTCAGGCGCGCTCCTACGACGTGTCTGCTGGTGGATTGACCGCTGGGACTGCGGATGCGCGGCATGCCATGGCCGGTTGAGCAAGCATGCCTTGGCGTGGCATTGCGCGCACGTGGCTACCTGACTGGGGGAGTCCGCAGACGTTGGCCAGCTGTCGCTGCGTTTCCCCCATCCGCCCTTCGGGCACCTTCCCCCGCAAGCGGGAGAAGGACGCGCCAAGGCGAGGCAATCGGACTGCGGCGTGAGCGCTCAGCCGGCGCGCAACAGGATCTTGCCGCTACGTCCTGCTTCGGCACTGGCGGCCGCCGCCTTGGCGGCGTCGGCCAGGTCGAACACCGCTTCCACCGGCAACGCCAGGCTGCCATCGCGTACGGCCTTCATCAGCTCGCCGATCATCCGGCGCTTGTCCTCGGGCTTGGAGGCGGCCATGACCTTGCTGCCCCAGAAGCCGCGCACAGTAGCCTGCTTGAAGATGACATCGCCGCTGGAAATCTGCAGCGGCTCGCCCGTCATCGAGCCGAACGACACCAGCTCGCCGCCCTCGGCCAGCAGGGCCAGCAGCTCGCCTGCAGCAGAACCGCCCACCGAGTCGACAGCGCGGATGATCGGCGCATCGCCGGCCAGCGCGCGCACCTGCTCCTGCCAGCCGTCCTGCGCGGTGGACACGGCATTGCCGATGCCCAGCGCCTTGAGTTCTTCCACGCCGGCATCGCGGCGTACCAGGTTGATCACGTTGATGCCGCGGAGGGCCGCAAGCATGGCGACGGTCTTGCCGACGGTGCCGTTGGCGGTGTTCTGCATGATCCAGTCGCCCTGTTGCACGCGCAGGAATTCGATCAGCATCAGCGCGCTCAACGGCATGGCGATCAACTGGCTACCGCGGTCGTCGTCCAGCGCATCGGGAAGCGGTACCACGCCGGAGGCCTGCGCCAGGAAGTACTCGGCCCAGCTCTCGTGCACGCCGGCCGCGACCACGCGTTGGCCAACCTGCAGGCCGTCCACGCCCTCGCCCAGCGCATCGATGACACCAGCCCCCTCACTGCCGCCGATCGCGGGCAGCTCCGGCTTGTAGCCATAGTTGCCGCGCACGGTCCACAAATCGTGGTTGTGGATCGGCGAGCGCCGCATGGCGATACGCACCTGGCCCTTGCCGGGTTGCGGGACTGGACGTTCGCCCAGCTCGAGCACCTTGGCGGGATCGCCGAATTGGGTATGGATGGCTGCGCGCATGGAATCTCCTGCCAGGCGCATCCGCGTTGCGGCGCGCCTGATCACTGGGAAATGTCGTTCGATGCTATCTGCATGGGCGCAAGCGGCCGATGAAACGGACGCAACCGCTGTGTGAAACCTTGCGGTGCTGCGGGTCGCTCTGGGGTCAGGGCGATGTGCTGCATGGCTGTGTGATCGCCTGCGGTCGTACCCTCATCCGGCGCTGCGCGCCACCTTCTCCCGACGGGAGAAGGGTCATCGCGCCGTGGCAGCGTTGAAGACGCGCGCGCAAGGATGCGTCGCACGCGCGCACCTCGTCCCGCCACCTCACTCCGGCGGCAACACCACATCCGGCTTGACCGCTTCGGGGCTGACCCGCTCGATGGTGTGGCGCAGCTCGCGCCCCAGGATGAACTTGGCATCCTTGGCCCATGCATCCAGCCGCTCATCGAACAGCAACTTGCTGTTCTCGTCCGGCCACACCAGGCGCAGCTCGCGTAGTTTCTGGATGAAGCTGCGGAACAGGGTCTTGTCGAAGAATTCCGGCGCAGCCGGTGCGTACAACAGGCTCAGACGCTGCGCGGCCTGCTGGCACAGGCTTTCCAGTTCGCCGGCGCCGAGCACGCCGGGGCCATTCTTCACCAACACCGAAATGGCGATGTAATAGCGCTCGAACGCCTGCTGCAGCGAGTGGCCGATTGCACGCAGCCGGAACACTTCATCGGTCTGCCCGGTGTTGCGCGCCAGGATGCCGCCATCGTCGTCGGTGACGTTGAGCAGCAGGCCTTCGCGGACGAACATCTCGATGGTCTGTTCGATGCGCTCGGCAAAGCGGTCTTCGCTCCACGGCAGGAACAGCTCGGCCTGCAGGAACGGGTATACCGTGCGGCCCAGGCGGATCAGGCCGGCGCGGCTCATGCGGCGGTTGTTCTGGAAACAGCAGGCCACCCACGAGGAGGCGGTGAACAGGTGCAGCACGTTGTTGCGGAAGTAGCTCAGCAGCACCGCGGTATCGCCGCTGACGCTGAGCACATCGCCCAGCGGGTGCGACACACGCGTGAGCACGTTGATCTCTTCGGCATGGGTGATGATGCGCGCCGGCGTATGCGGGGTGACGGTGACGCGATCGGAATACGGCATTTCCGCCAGCAGCTTCTTGCACAACTCGATCTGCGCGATCAGGTCGGCCTCGCCCATTGCGTGCTTGGGGGTGGACAGCAAGGCCAGCGCCAGCAGGTTGATCGGATTGACGTCGGCGGCGCAGTTGATGCGGGTCTGGATCTGCGTGGACAGCATGTCCACCGCCGGCGCCAGCCAGGTGGGTTTCTCGTCTTCCGGCAGCGGCTGCCCGTCCCAATCGGGTGCGTGCTTGGCCAGCACATCGTTGAGCGCGATCGGCTCGCCGAAGTTCACCACCACCTGACCGTAGTTCTGCTTGAGCACTTTGGGAATCGACCACAGCAGGCCCCAGATGGATTCCTTTTCCTTCGGCCGGCCAGTGAGCTCGTCGAGATAGCTGTTGCCTTCCATCAGCTTCTCGTAGCCGATGTACACCGGCTGGAACAGCACCGGCTTGCGTGGCTGGCGCAGGTAGGCGCGCAGCGTCATCGCGATCATGCCGCCCTTGGGCTGCAGCAGGCGCCCGGTGCGCGAGCGCCCGCCTTCGACGAAGTATTCGATCGAATAGCCGCCAGCCACCAGCTGGGCGACGTATTCGCTGAGCACTGCCGAATACAGCGCGTTGCCCTTGATCGAGCGGCGGATGAAGAACGCGCCGCCCTTGCGCAGCAGCGTGCCCACCACCGGCAGGTTGAGGTTGATGCCGGCCACGATGTGCGGCGGCACGATGCCGCGTTCGTACAGCAGGTAGCTCAGCAGCAGGTAGTCCATGTGGCTGCGGTGGCTGGGCACATACACCACTTCATGCCCGGGCGCGGCCTGCTTGAGCTTGTCCAGGTGGTGCACCAGCACGCCGGCGTAGATGCGGTTCCATACGTGGGTGAGCAGGAAGCTGGCCGAGCGCACCACCGGGCTGGAATAGTCGGCGGCGATTTCCCACGCATAGGCATGCGCCTTGCGCCAGGCATCGACCGGCTTGGAGTTGTCGCGCTTGGCCTGGGTGGCGATGGCCTCGCGCACCGAGTCGGCGGCCAGCACCTGGTCCACCAGCAGGCGACGGGTGGACAGGTCCGGCCCGATCACCGCCTCGCGGATGCGCCGGAAGTGGGTGCGCAGCACGCGCTGCAACTTGCGCAGGGTGCGCTCGGGCGGCAACCCCTCGGCCATGGTCTGGCGCAGCGAGATCGGCGGCGCGAAGCGCACGATGGTGGTACGGCCATTGAGCAGCACCGCCAGCAGGCGGCGGAAGCGGCCCACCAGCGCCCAGTTTTCCGAGAACAGCACCGCGAACCAGCCGCTCTGCTTGTCCGGCGCGCGGCCGACGAAGATCGACACAGGCACCAGATGCACGTCCAGGTCGGCGCGCACGCGGTGCGCCTGTAGCAACTTGGCCAGCGAATCGGAATGGGTCTTGCCGCCGCGCTGTTCGGGAATCAGCGAATTGCTGCTGCTGCGCCGCGACAGCGCCAGATAGGCGCGTTTGCGCTGCAGCGGGTCGCCCGGCAATGGCACCAGCGGCGAGGGCAGCCCGGCCTCACGGCAGGCCTTGTCCAGGATCAGCGCGCTGGACAGGCCGTAGTCCTCCAGCACGTAGACCACCGGCGCGCCGTCGTCGTAGCGGCTCGGCTGGTCCGGCTCGATGGTCAGGCTCAACCACGGGTCGGCCAGGCGCCCGAGCAGGCGCGCCCACCAGGGGCGTTTGGCCTGCCGCGCAGCGGCCGGCAGCGGCACCGCGGCCGTTGGCGCATCCGGCGGCACTGGCGATGCGGCGGGCAACGGCGAGGCGGCCGCCGTCGCGCCAGGGGCGGCGGCGTCGGAGGCGGTCGGGGCGGGCTGGCCGTCAGGAAACGGCAGGGGGTTCTGTTCTGGCATCGCCGTCATTATCGCCCAGCCGGGCGCTGCCCGGCGTCTGCCGGCGCCGCGTCGGTGCCTGCCGCGGCCTCGGGTAGGCCCGGTGTCGGCTGCGCGTGCAGCAGTGCGGCCACTTCGTCCTGGGTCTGTTGCTGGTACCAGTGGCCATCGCGTTTGATCAGCGCCACGGTCAGGTCGATATCGTGCGCGGCCAGCGGATACCGCAGCCGGACCTGCGCGCTGTCGCCCTGCTGCTTGACCAGGCCGGTACGCAACGCATCCAGGCTGCTGTCGATCGACAGGTCGTAGCGCTCCAGCACCTTCTTGCACGCCGCCCAGAACGGCCCGAGCCGGCGCAGGCTTTCTTCCATGCCCAGCTGCTGCAGGTCGGCGTCGGAGGTAATGCCGGTGGCGCGCGCGGCGGTCACCAGATCGGCGATGCTGGCCTTGGCACGCGGACGGTCGGCCAGCGGCGCGGACGCGGCCCAGGCGCTCAGCGCATCGACCAGTTGCACATAGTGCGCCCGCTGCTCGGGCTGGTAGTCGCTGCGACTGCGCAGGTACTGCACGCCGAACTGGCCCAGCGACTGCGCTGCCTGGGCAATGCCCCGCGACTGCCCGGCCAGCTGCGCATCGAAGGCCTGCTGCAGGCGGCGCTCGGCATCGGGGGCCGACAACGACCCCAGCAGGGCGCCGGTTTCATTGGGCAGCGGCAACTCGGTCAGCGGCCAGCGGCTGGTGCCACTGCGCCAGGCCGCTTCCAGCTGGGTGTATTGCGCAGGCGTGACCCGGATCCGCGCGTAGGCCACCAGGTCGTTGCGCCGCAGCGGCAGCGTCATCGACTGCATCGCGGCGGCCGGCTCGGCCTTGGCACCGGGCAATGCAACGGCGGTGTCGTTGCGTTGGCAGCCGCCGACGCACAGTGCGGCCAGCACCACCCACGCGATGGACTGGAACCGGCCTGCGCGGACGGTGGATGGCGACATGCGCACGATGTTCCCCTGATCGATCGGCGCATCTTGCTGTCTGAATGCACTGGCGGCAAGGCACGTGGTCACCGTACGCTGCGGTACGCATCAAAGATGTTACGTTTTCGTAGTTCCTCGCCTGTCGCCAACCGGTGTCTGACCATGACTGCCGTTGTCTCATTCGGACAACTTTGTCCACCAATCAGGTCGCAAGCCTTGCCCCGCCTGTGTTTTGCCCGATGCTGCGGCGCATCATGTAAGCGCTTGCAGTTCCTGCTAGCGTGCGCGCCATCTCGCTTCGAGGTCGCCATCGGATGGGGCCGATGACCTTCATGTGCCTGTGCGACACGAACGTTCGGCACCCGCAGACTGCACGCAGCGCTTCGGCATGCGGCCGTCACCGCCTTGTTTTGGAGAGAGCGCCATGAGTCGGCCACGTTCGGAAGGCGGCAGCGTCACCATCAAGGACGTGGCCCGCGAGGCGCAGGTGTCGGTCGCCACGGTGTCGCGCACCATGAATGGGCACCAGCACGTGGCCGAGTCGGTGCGTGAGCGCGTACTGCAGGTGGCGCGGGTCCTGAACTACATCCCGCATCACGCCGCGCGCAGCCTGAGCAGCCGCCGGACCCACACCATCGGGGTGGTGCTGCCGGATCTGCATGGCGAATTCTTTTCCGAACTGATCCGCGGCATCGACCAGGTGGCACGCGAGCAGGGCTACCACCTGCTGGTGTCCAGCTCGCACGGCGACCCGCAGGCGCAGCGCCGTGCGCTGGAGCGCCTGCCCGGCCGGGTGGATGGGGTGGTGGTGATGTCGCCGTCGTTGGGGGATTCGGGCGTGCACGAAGACGCGCTACCGGGCGGCCTGCCGGCGGTGCTGCTCAATTGCGCCGGCAGTGCCAGCCAGCGCCCGGTGCTCAACGTGGACAACTACGGCGGCGCGCGGGTGATGACGCGCCATTTGCGCGACAGCGGCCACCGCCGCATCGCCTTCATCGCCGGCCCGGATGACAACTTCGATGCGCACGAGCGCCTGCGCGGCTATCGCGATGAAATGGCGGTGGATGCACACGCGCAGCCGTGGGTGCTGCCGGGCAACTTCGACGAGGAGTCCGGCTACCGCGCCGGCCAGGCGCTGGCGCAGCAGGACCGCCCCGATGCGGTCTTCGCCGCCAACGACATGATGGCGCTGGGCTGCCTGTTCGCGCTCGGCCACGCCGGGCTGAAGGTGCCGCAGGACATCGCGCTGTCCGGGTTCGACGACGTGCCGATGGCGCGCTATGTGCTCCCCGCGCTGACCACCATGCGGGTGGACATCGCCGGGCTGGGCGCGCGCGCGCTGCGGCTGCTGCTCGGCCAGCAGTTGGTCGATGCCCCGCCGCCGCCCGCCGATGCGGCGCCGCCAGCGTTTTCTGAAATGGTGCCGGAGCTGATCGTGCGCGCGTCCAGCGCCGCACGCACTGCTACTGACTGCTGACGGAGATGCGCCACGTCGCATCTTCACGAATTCTTTGCGGTTTCTTATGTTTTTTATAACTCCTGATTTGTTGCCGCCATCGCTCCATCGTCCCTGAAACGACGCACCACCCCGCGCCACGCCGACCACTTCCGCCGGTACGCGCCTGACCCCTGGGAGGGGGAAGTCAATGAAAAGCTACCGTAGCGTCTCCACCCTGCCGGCGCGCAGCCTGCTGTGCTGTGCCCTTGCCGCTTCGTTACTGGCGGCCAGCCCGGCCATGGCCCAGTCCAGCAACGCCACCCTGCGCGGACAGGTGGCCGCGTCCCAGGCCGGGACCACCGTGACCGCGACCAATGTCGCCACTGGCGCCACCCGACGCGTGACCACCGGTGCGGACGGCAGCTATGCCCTGGTCGGCCTGCCGCCGGGGACCTACAAGGTGGATGCGGGCCCGGGCACGGAGAAGACGGTGACCTTGTCGGTGGCCTCGTCGGTCAGCCTGGATCTGGGCGCGGGCGGCCAGGCGGCAGCGCCGGCCGCCGACGGTACCGCCACCACCCTGGACACGGTCAAGGTCACCGCCACGTCGCTGCAGGAGGTCAAGACCTCCGAAGTGGGTACCAACGTGTCGCTCAAGCAGATCAATACGGTGCCGCAGCTGACGCGCAACTTCCTGGAGTTTGCCGACACCGTGCCGGGCATGCAGTTCGAAACCGACCCGAACGGCAACAGCCGCATCCGCGGCGGCGCGCAGGCCAGCTCGGCGGTCAACGTCTACATCGATGGCGTGGGCCAGAAGAGCTATCTGTTCGGCGGCGTGTCCGGCCAGGAACAGAGCGCGGGCAACCCGTTCCCGCAGCTGGCGATCGGCGAGTACAAGGTCATCACCTCCAACTACAAGGCCGAGTTCGATCAGGTGGGCTCGGCGGCGATCGTGGCCTCCACCAAGTCCGGCGGCAACGAATTCCACGGCGAGATCTTCGGGCGCACCACCAATACCGATTTCCGCGCGCGCCAGGCCGACGAGCGTGCCGGTGCGCCCAATGCCGACGGCAGCAAGCGCCAGACCCACCAGGACGAATACGGCATGGCCTTCAGCGGGCCGATCGTCAAGGACAAGGCGCACTTCTTCGTCAGCTACGAAGGCAAGGGCTTCGAGGTATCGGCCAACCCGGTCTCGGTGCCGGACACCTTCAGCGCATTGAGGGACGACCTGCCGGCCGGCGTGCAGAGCCGGCTGGGCTCGGTCACCCGTCCGTTCAAGGAAGACCTGTACTTCGGCAAGATCGACTGGGATGTGGGCGAGAACGACCGCCTGGAGTTGACCGCCAAGTACCGCGACGAAAAGAGCCGCGACGACGTAGGCGACCGCAACACCGCCATCGCCGGCAAGAACAACCTCAACACCGAAGAGCGCTACGACCTGCGCTGGCAACATTTCGGCGAGACCTATGTCAACGAGGCGCGCATTTCATACGAGGATGTGCTGTTCAACCCCAACGCCTTCACCCTGGGCAATCAGAACATCTATACCCGCGGCATCGCCGAGGACGATGTGCTGATCCGCGACAACGCCACCAGCGGCCTGGCGATCCAGCGCAAGGGGCAGAAGGGCCCCAGCTTCCAGAACGACCTGACCCTCAACAGCATCGACTGGCACGGCAGCCACGTGATCAAGATGGGCGTGAAGTACAAGGAAGTGGAACTGACGCAGAGCGAGAATTCCGCGGTCAATCCCTCGTTCTACTACGCGGTCGCCGATGGTCAGGGCACGGCCCCGATTCCGTACCAGGTGCGCTTCAACCTGCCGTTCGCCGGTGCCGCGCCGTCGGTGACCACCACCAGCAAGCAGCTGGGCCTGTACATCCAGGACGACTGGGACGTCAACGACAAGCTGCAGCTGAACCTCGGCGTGCGCTGGGACGGCGAAAAGATCCCGTCCTACCTGGACAACGTGACGCCGCCGGAAGTGGTGGCAGCCTTGAATGGCCCCGGCACCGACCCGGCCGTCAGCGCCACCTATGCCGAGCAACTGGCCAAGGGTGGAGTGAACATCAACGACTACATCAGCAACGGCCGCAATCGCAAACAGGACAACAACAACTTCGCGCCGCGCCTGGGCTTTTCCTACGACTTCCGTGGCGACGAATCGCTGGTGCTGTTCGGCGGTGCCGGGCGCAGCTACGACCGCAACCTGTTCGACGTGCTCGGCCTGGAGCAGGTCAAGTCGGCACTGGCCCAATACACGTTGCGCTTTGCCGAAGCCCCTCCCGGCTGCACGCCGGCACCGGGCACCTGCGTCAGCTGGAACCCGGCCTATCTGAGCGACCCGTCAAGCCTCGGCAGCCTGGTCAACTCGGGCGTGCGCAACGGCGAGATCGACCTGCTCAACAACGACCTGAAGACGCCCTACTCCGACCAATATTCGCTGGGTTTGCGCACACGTCTAGGGGAGTGGAACACCTCGGCCACGCTGTCCTACATTCATAGCAAGGACGGCCTGATCTTCACCTTGGGCAACCGCTATCCCAATGGCGACTTCTTCCAGAACGGCGGCCAGCCGTGGGGCCAGAATCCGCCCGGCTTCGGCTCGCTGCTGATCGGCAACAACGGCGTGGAAACCAAGACTGGCCAGCTGCTGCTGTCGGCCGACAAGCCTTACACGCAGGAAAGCGGCTGGGGGCTGACCGCGGCGTACACCTTCTCGCGTGCGCGCGGCAATCGCGGCAACGACGATCGCTACGGGTTCGATGCGGCCACCATCGCCGACTATCCGTTCCTGGACCTCAATGCGGTCCCGCGCCACCGCCTGGTGTTGACCGGCATCTACGATCTGTTCTGGGGCATCAGCGCCTCGGCCAAGCTGACCCTGGCCACGGTACCGCCACGCAACGAGGCGGTGTCCTACGACCAGTACGGCGGCCAGCCGTCGGACAACATCCGCATCGTCTCGGTGGATGCGCCGGGCGGCAAGTTCATTGCCGGTGGCGATATCTTCGGCACGCGCCAGCTGGATCTGTCGCTGTCCAAGGACATGCACGTGACCGAGACACTGACCGTGCAGGTCCGCGGCGACCTGATCAATGCGCTGAACTTCCGCAACTACGATCAGTACGCCATCGACTGGGGCCAGAACGGCGTCTACAACCCGCGCGCCAGCATCAATCAGTACGGTGCGCTGTCCACGCCGCCGCGCACGCTGTTCCTGAGCGCGCGCATCATCTGGTAATTCGATAAAAACAACCGATTGGCCAGCGATTGCCAGCACCCGGCGACTGCCCGTGCTGGCAGGTGTACATGGCACGCACCGGCGCATCGCCCGCATGTGCCTTGCCCGTTGAATGCCGATGCGCCGCATCGGCCACGCGCCGCCAAATGCGTTCCCCGTCTCGACCCGTGCCTGAAGGAGCAGCCGCCCGTCACCGTAGACCTTTGCCGTTCTTGCAGCCACTGGGCTGTTGTTGCCTGCCGTTCCCGTGTTCCACACCAAAGCACCAACCCAACGCGCCAGTCACTCCACTGCGTCGCGCTTTACCCCTGGGAGGGGGAAAGTCATGAAGAATCACCGCACCGTCTCCACCCTGCCGGCGCGCAGCCTGTTGTGCTGCGCCCTGGCCGCTTCGTTGTTCGCCACCACCCCGGCCATGGCCCAGTCCAGCAACGCCACGTTGCGCGGACAGGTCGCTTCCGCGCAGAGCGGCAGCGAAGTGGTCGTCACCAATCTGGCCACCGGCTCGGTGCGACGCGCACCGGTCAACGCGAACGGCAACTACACCATCGTCGGTCTGCAGCCGGGCACCTACAAGGTCGAATCCAACGGCGTCAGCCGCACGGTGACCTTGTCGGTGGCTTCCAGCGCCACCGTCGATCTCGGCACCGAGACGGCAACTGCCCCGGCCGGCGATGCGACCACGCTGGACACGGTGACGGTCAGCGCGCCGATGATCCGCGACGTCAAGACCTCGGAAGTGGGCAACACCATCAGCGCGCGCCAGATCCAGCAATTGCCGCAGGCCACGCGTAACTTCCTCGAGTTTGCCGATACCGTACCGGGCATGGTGTTTCAGGTCGACGGCAACGGCAACACCAAGCTGCGCGGCGGTGCATCCAACGCCAGCGCCGGCAATCTGTACATCGATGGCGTCGGCCAGAAGAGCTACGTGCGCAGCGGCGGCGTTGCCGGCCAGAGCGACACCCAGGGCAATCCGTTCCCGCAGCTCGCCATCGGCGAGTACAAGGTGATCACGTCCAACTACAAGGCCGAATACGGCCAGATCAGTGGCGCGGCGATCACTGCGGCCACCAAGTCCGGCACCAACGAGTTCCACGGCGAAGCGTTCTACCGCTATACCGATCAGGACCTGCGCGACAAGCGGCCGGACGAGGAAGAAAACGGCAAGATCGATTCGCAGACCAAGGAATACGGTTTCGCGCTCGGCGGGCCGATCATCCAGGACCGCATGCATTTCTTCGTTGCCTACGAGGGTAAGGAGAACGTGGCGCCCAAGAGCGTGCAGCCGAGTTCCGAGGCGGCGGCGTTCGTCAGCCAGCTGCCGTCCAACCTGGCCAGCCAGTACGGCCCGGCCAACATGCCGTTCGAAGAAGACCTGTTCTTCGGCAAGATCGATTTCGAGCCCACCGACCGCGATCGCATCGAGCTGAGCACGATTTATCGCGACGAAACCCAGACCGCGAATGTCGGCGGCACTAACACGCTGGCGCAGGCCACCGACAAGATCAACAAGGACAAGCGCACCAACTTGCGCTGGCAGCACAGCGCCGACAACTGGTTCAACGAGCTCATCGTTGGCACAGAAAACTCGGAGAACAATCCGACCCCGCGCACGCTGGGCAATGGCATCGTCTACACCTATTTCCAGCCACGTGCCGGTTCCACCGATATCGATGAGCGCACCTTCCTGACCACCGGCTCGGCGGGCGGCCTCAATGCGCAGCGCAAGAGTCAAAAGGGCTGGTTCCTCCAGAACGATCTGACCTTCACCAGCTTCCAGTGGCATGGCGAGCACACCATCAAGATGGGTGTGAACTACAAGGACATCGAGCTGACATCGCAGGATGCGGCGGCGGTGAATCCGCAGTTCAGCTACCGAGTCAACGGTGGCAGCGTGGAATCCACGCCCTACCGCGTGGATTTCGTTGCGCCGTACAACACGCCCGGCCAGCGCGCCACGGTGGTCTCGCCGTCCAAGCAGTACGGCATCTACCTGCAGGACGATTGGGCCGCCACCGACAAGCTGATGATCAACATCGGTGTGCGCTACGACTACGAAGACACACCGGCATACACCGACTTCGTTACCTCGCAAGCCTTCGTCGATGCGCTGTATGCCAACGATCCGGACAACCCCGGCCAGCCGTGGGCCAACCGCCTGCTGCCCAGCGGCATCAACGTGGCCGATTACATCAGCACCGGCAACAACCGCAAGAACTTCAAGGATGCCTGGGCGCCGCGCTTCGGTTTCTCGTATGACATCTTCGGCGACGAAGCGGCCATCGTGCATGGTGGTGCGGCGCGGTCGTACGACCGCAACCTGTTCGAGCAGCTGGCACTGGAAACCAGCAAGGCGGCGTTGTCGCCGGTGGCGGTGTATTTCGAAAATCCGGCAACCCAGCAGTGCTATCGCGCCGACCGCACGTGCGTGGCGTTCGACCCGCGTTATCTGAACGGCATCGATCAGCTCAACACCATTCCCGGTGTGGCCGGCAGCGCCGAGCTCTTCATGTTCAACAACAAGCTCAAGACGCCTTACAGCGATCAGTACAGCATCGGCATCACCAACCAGGTGGGCGACTGGCTGACCGATGTGACCTTCCAGCGCATCCTGAGCTACGACGGCTTTGCGATGGGCCTGATCAACCGTTACCCGGATGGTTCGTACTTCCAGAACGGCAACGTGCCGTGGGGCGAGCCGGTGCCGGGCTACCAGAACACCATCCTGGGCAGCAACGGCCTGGAACAGCGCAACAGCCAGGTGCTGCTGTCGGCCGACAAGCCGTACACCAAGGAATCCGGTTGGGGCCTGACCTTGTCCTACACCCACACCAGTGCGCGCCAGAACCGCAACATCGACGAGCCTTACGGCTTCGACAAGGCCACCATCGGCGGCTATCCGTTCGTGAAGTCCGACGCGGTGGCTGCGCACCGTTTCGTGGCCTCCGGCTCGATCGATATCCCGTGGGGTGTGACGCTGGGTGCCAAGCTGGTGCTGGCCACGCCCGAGCCGATCAACACGATTGCCTGCTTCGGCTTCACCGATCCCGATGGCGCAACCTGCCAACAGGTTGGCGTCACACCTCCGGGCAGCGGCAAATTCCTGGTCGGTGGCGATATCTGGGGCTACCGCACGGTGGATTTCCAGGCCACCAAGGAGTTCACCGTGGTTGGCGACTTCAAGATGTCGGCACGCGTGAACCTGCTCAACGCGTTCAACTTCAAGAACTACAGCGCGTACGCCTACAACGGCTTTGGCAGCAACGGGCAGTTCGATCCGGACATCGCGATCAACACCAGCGGCGAAATCAACTATGTGCCGCGTAGCGTAGTGCTGGAGATCGGCGCAAAGTTCTGATGGATGCGCCTTCCCCACGCATGCGCTGCACGCGTGGGGATCTTTCGCAACGGGGCCGGCTGGCCCCGTTCGTTTGTCTGTCCTCTCTCACCTCAGGAACGTGCAGGCATGATCCCCGCTCCCCTTCGCAACATCGTCATCGTCGGCGGCGGCACCGCCGGCTGGATGGCGGCCGCCGCATTTGCGCGCGTGCTCGGGCCCACCTTTAACGTGCAGCTGATCGAATCCGAACAGCTCGGCACCATCGGGGTGGGCGAAGCGACCGTGCCGCATATCAAGGCCTTCAACAACCTACTCGGCATCAATGAAGCCGAGTTCGTGCGCCAGACCCAGGGCAGCTTCAAGCTCGGCATCGAGTTCGTCGATTGGCAGCGCCCCGGCACGGCGTACATCCATGGTTTCGGTACCCAGATTGGGCATCCGCTCGGGCTGCTGCCGTTCCATCAATACTGGATCAAGCAGCAGCTGCGCGGCAAAGCGCAGCCGCTGGGTGCGTACACGCTCAATACTGTGGCCGCCGCGCGCGGCAAGTTCATGACCTCGGCCGGCGATGTGCCGGCCAACTCGCCGCTGGCCAACATCGCCTACGCGTATCACTTCGACGCCAGCCAGTACGCGCGTTTCCTGCGCGGCTACGCCGAACAGCGTGGCGTGGTGCGTCTGGAGGGAATGGTGGAGCAGGTGCAGCTGCATCCGGAAACCGGCCATGTGCAATCGCTGCAGCTGGCGTCCGGGCAGGTGATCACGGGCGACCTGTTCATCGATTGCTCGGGCTTTCGTGGCCTGCTGATCGAAGACGCACTGCATACCGGGTACCACGACTTCACCCACTGGCTGCCGTGCGATCGCGCACTGGCGGTGCCCTGCGAAAAAGTCGGCCCACCGACGCCGTACACGCGCTCCACTGCGCGCGCGGCCGGCTGGCAGTGGCGCATTCCACTGCAACACCGCACCGGCAACGGCTACGTGTATTGCAGCGCGCACATCAGCGACGACGAAGCCGCTGCCACGCTGCTCGCCAACCTGGACGGTGCGCCCCTGGGCGACCCGCGCCCGCTGCGCTTCACCACCGGGCGGCGCAAGCAGTTCTGGAACCACAACGTGGTTGCGCTGGGGCTGGCCAGCGGGTTCCTGGAGCCGCTGGAATCGACCAGCATCCATCTGATCCAGTCCGGCATTTCCAGGTTGCTGGAGCTGTTCCCACGCGAGGGCATCAGCCCGGTGCTGGTGCAGCGCTACAACGACCGGCTGGCGTTCGAGTTCGACCGCATCCGCGATTTCCTGCTGTTGCACTATCACGCCACCGAACGCGACGACAGCGCGTTCTGGCGGCATTGCCGCCACATGCCGATCACCCCGGAACTGCAGACCACCTTGGACCTGTTCCGCGACAGCGGGCGCTTCTACCGCAACGCCGAGGAGATGTTTGCCGAGATCAGCTGGGTGCAGGTGCTGGTGGGCCAGGGCGTCCTGCCGCAGGGCTATCACCCGCTGGTGGACCAGGTGCCGGATACCGACGCCGAGGGCTTCCTGGCCAGCGTGGCGCAGACCATCAGCCACTGCGTGGACGTGATGCCGAGCCACCAGCAGTTCATCGACCGCTATTGCAAGGCGCCAGCGATACGGTGAGCGCGATGACCGAGCGGCAAGCGACCCGAAGGCAATGCCCCCGCATCCATCGGACCGGTACGCGAACGGCATGGGGGCGATGCGCAAGGTCACCTCGGCCGCCGCCGTGTGCACCAGGCGGTGGCAGTCCGCGCGCACCGAACCGTCGCTTGAAACGTCGCCAAAAAAAAGGATCGGGCACAAGGCCCGATCCCTTCGAAAACCGGGACACGCCCGGTGGACAGTGAGTGGCACAGCTTCCGACTGACATCGGACGCCGGCATGTTAACGAGCCTTTCACATTAAAGCAATGCTTTAATTTTATTCGCTTAACTTATTGATTTTATTCATCTGTGAGCACTGACAGAGCGCCCAGGCACTTTCAGTCCCGATGCTGTATCACCGCCGCGCGGATCTCGTCCTGGATGGCGGTGGCAGCGGCCGCGGGGTCGGCAGCCAGGCGGATCGGGCGGCCGACGACAATCGCATCGGCGCCATCGGTGAAGGCCTGCGCCACGCCCACGGTGCGCTGCTGGTCGTCGCCGACCGGGCCGCCGGGGCGGATGCCCGGGCACACGATCGAAAACGCCGGGCCGGTGGCGCGACGGATCGGGCCGGCTTCCTGGCCGGAGGCGATCACCCCGTCGATACCGGCGGCCTGGGCGGCCAGCGCGCGCTCCACCACCACCTCCACCGGTTCGCGGTCGATGCCCATCGCGGCCAGGTCCGGGCGGCCCATCGAGGTCAGCACGGTCACTGCCAGCAGGCGCATGTCGCCCTGGTTGGCCTCGGCGGCGGCCTGCAGCATGCCGGCGTGCCAGCCGTGCACGGTGCAGTAGCTCACCGGCCACTGCGACAGGCGGGCGATGGTGCCGGCCACGGTGGCGGGGATGTCGAAGAACTTGAGGTCCACGAACACGCGCTTGTTGCGCTTGGCCAGCGCATCGAGCACGTGGAAGTATTCGCCCGACGCCAGCAGCTCCATGCCGATCTTGTAGAAGGACACCGACTCGCCCAGGCGGTCCACCCAGGCGATGGCCTCGTCATGGCCGGGTACATCCAGCGCGAAGATCAGCCGCTCGTGCGCGGCCAGGACTAACGGGGGACGGCTCATCGTGCAAGCTCCAGTGCGGCGCGCTTGGCGTCGTGGCGGGTCTGCCAGGGTTGGGAATAATCGTTGTTGAACTGCGCCGGCTCCCAGCCGCCATAGCTGGGATTGGGCAGCATCCACCAGCGCTCGCCGAACCAGTCGTGGTACTGCTGCAACAGCGCGCCGCGCGCCTGGCTGGTGTTGGCGGTGACCTGCACGAAATCGCCCAGCTGGTCGCCGAACTGCATCAGTACGCGGTACTTCTGCCCGGCCAGCTGGCGGCGGCAGTTCTTCTCGCTGCCGTTCTGCTCGCAGCCTTGCACCACCGTGCCCAGGCCCAGGAACACGCTGTCGTCGGCCACCGGCAGGCCGGCGCTGCGCAGATTGGCCAGGGTGGCGTCCTTCAGGTGCACCGCGCGGTTGGAGATGTAGATCAGCGTGATGCCGCGGGCGGTGGCGGCCTTGGCGAAGTCCACCACGCCGGGAATCGGCTTGGCTTTCTTTTCGGCCACCCACTGGTCCCAGCTCAGCGCGTCGTATTCCTTGCCGTCGCGCAGCAGACGCGCCTGGTACGGCGAGTTGTCCAGCACGGTCTCGTCCACGTCCAGCACCACCGCCGGCTTCAGGCCGGTGGCGGCATTGCCGCGTTCTTCCGGCACCAGCGCGTCCCAGTTGGGTTGCTTGAGTGCAGCGTCCAGTTTGTCGGCCGCAGCGCGATAGGTCTGCTCGGCCACGGCGCGGTATTCCTCCGAGCGCTGCATCCACAGCACCGCGTTGAGGTTGTCGTCGCCGGCCGGGATGGCGGCAGCGGCGGCCGTGGAGGCCGGTTTCGCCGACGCGGCACTGGCTGCCGCCTTGGCGGACACGGCAGCGGCTTGCGCACGCTGGCCCATCACCTCTTGGCCGGGCTTGCAGGCGCTCAAGGCCAGCGTGGTGCAGGCAAGCAGGGACAACGGTGCGTAAAGCGAGGGGCGCATGGCATCCACCAGAACAGGAGCGGCAATGAAGCCCGTGATTTTAGCGGGTTCGCGTGGTGCTGCCCTGCCCATTTCCGCCGCCGACGCGCGCGCCGGCCGGCCTGGCGGGTTGCCGGGCTTGCGGCACGCGGCGGCAAGGACATCGCTCCACTGCCTGCACGGCTCGCTCGCCCGCTGCGGGGCACGCGGAACTTGCCGCCCTCCGGCCAGCAACACGCTGGTCGATGACGCCGGTACACACGCAGCGGGAGATGGCCGCAACACCATCACCACACGGCCCTGAGCCCCGCGCTGCACGGCGACCGACGCGCAGACCGCCAGGCACGGGATCGGCATATCCTTCCCTGCTGATTGCCCAGGAGCTGCCGCATGACAGAGACATCGTCCATCCCCGTGCTCGATACCGCCCAGGCCCGCGTGCTTGGCTGCCTGATCGAAAAAGAGGCCACCACCCCGGACGCCTACCCGCTCACCGTCAACGCCGCGCAGGTAGCCGCCAACCAGAAGACCGCGCGCGAGCCGGTGCTGAATCTGCAGACCGGCGTGGTGCATCACGCGCTGCGCCAGCTGGAAACGCTGGGACTTGTGCGCCAGCAGTTCTCCTCACGCGCCGAGCGCTACGAGCACAAGCTGGGCAGCGTGCTGGACCTGACCCGCCAGCAGGTGGCGTTGATCGGCCTGCTGCTGCTGCGCGGGCCGCAGACCTTGGGCGAGCTGTTCGCGCGCAGCGAGCGGCTGGCGCGCTTCACCGATGCCGACGATGTGCGCCATCACCTGGACAGGCTGATCCAGCGCGGCCTGGCGGTGCAATTGCCGCGTGCCAGCGGCCAGCGCGAAGACCGTTACATGCATCTGCTCAGCGGCGCGCTGGATCTGGACGCGCTGCAGGCCGCAGCTGCCACGCGCCAGAGCACGCCGCGCGGCGCCGACACCGCTGCCCTGGAAGCGCGGGTGCAGAGCCTGGAAGAGCAGCTGCAGGAACTGCGCGCGCAGGTCACCGAGCTGCGCACCCGCGTGGGCGACTAAGCGCGAGGCGCGAGCGGCCGGCGCGGGTCGAAGGCGTTGAGCCACATCGGTGTGCAATAGGCGTTGATCAACCCTGCCATGCAGGCCCCCCTGTGCGGTGGAAAACAGCCGGCAGGGTGACGCAGCGCCGCTCAGCGGTCCACGCCACCAGGGCCGAGGTCGATCGTGTAGTACGCCACGGCCTCGCTGCCGGGACTCAGCACCCGCAGGCTCTCATAGCGCAGCCCCAGCGCTTCCAGCGCGCGGATCGAGGCCGCATTGCCTGGCGAGACGATCGCGCACAGCTGCGTCAATCCCAATACCTGGCGTGCATGCTCCAGCACCGCGCGCCCGGCCTCGGTCACATAGCCCTTGCCGCGATACGCGGGCAACAGCGCAAAGCCGATATGCGGCACCGGCAAGGTCTCGCGGCATAACAGGCCCAAGGTGCCCATGAAGGTGCTTGCCTGCCGCGTTTCCAGCGCCCAGTGCGCGAAGCCGTGTTGTTGCTGATGCGCCTGCGCCCATTCGCGCACATGCTCGCGCGCCTGCTCGCGGGTGCGGATACCGCGGTCGTTGATGCCGGCGATGAACGCAGGATCGTTGACCAGCGCCAGCATCGCCTCGGCATCGCGCTCGGGATCGAGCAGACGCAAGCGCACACGTGCGGTTTCGAGGATCACGGTCACGGCGCACTCCGTTGGCGGGAACCTCAGACTGCCGTGCGGGCATACCGCTGACAAGCCTGGTCACGCGCGCTCACGGGCCCGCGATACTGCGCAGCGTTCCTACCGGGCGCTCGCCGCCGTCGCCAATGTGCTGACATGCATCGGCCACCGCGCCCACGCCATCCACTGCAGGGTGCTCAGTCGAACAACGCCTGGATCGCCGCCAAGCCCGCGCTGGCGCGCTCTTTCTTGCGCTCGGCATCGGCCACCGGGTCGGCGCCGTCGCGCTGCAGCTCCGCTGCCGGAATCTCATCGAAGAACCGGCTCGGCTTCAACCGCACATGCTCGCCGAACTTGCGCGTCAGCTTGCTGTAGCTCATCCACAACTGCTGCTTGGCGCGGGTGATGCCCACGTACAACAGGCGGCGCTCCTCCTGTAGATTGCCTTCTTCCAGGCTGACTTCGTGCGGCAGCACGCCGTCTTCGCAGCCAACGATGAACACATAGCGGAATTCCAGGCCCTTGGACGCATGCATGGTCATCATGCGCACCTGGTTGCCGCCATCGTCCTTGTCGTTGCGCGACAGCAGCGCCAGCTGCGCAGCCAGATCGCTGGCGCTCGCGCCACGCGGGCCGCCTTCGAACCACTCGGCCAATTCGTCCAGGTTGCGCTTGCGGCGCTGGAAACCGGTTTCGTCCTTGGATTGGTTGCGCAGGTCATTGAGCAGGCCGGATTTTTCGGCCAGCATGCGTACCAATTCTCCCGCCGGCATGTCGGTGGAGTGCTGGCGCATCTCGCGCAGGATGTCGGTGAACGCGCTCAGGCCATTGGCCGCACGCGGCGGCAGCTGCTGCAATGCGCCCATCGACTCGGCGGCACGCAACATCGGCACCGACTTGCCGCTGGCAAGCTCGGCCAGTCGCGCCAACGAGGTCGCACCCACTTCGCGCTTGGGCGACTGCACCGCACGCAAGAAGGCGGCGTCATCGTCCGGGTTGACGATCAGGCGCAGCCACGACAGCAGGTCCTTGACCTCCTGCCGCTCCAGAAACGCCGTACCGCCGGTCAGGTGATACGGCACCCGCAACAACTGCAGCGCCTTTTCCAGCGGCCGCGACTGGAAGTTGCCGCGGAACAGGATGCAGAAATCGCTCCACGGCACCTGCTTGGCGGTGCCCAGGAACGAAATTTCGGCGGCCACTTTCTCCGCCTCGTGCTCGCTGTCGCGGCACTCCCACACGCGGATGCGTTCGCCGTCGGCCTGGTCGCTCCACAGCGTTTTCAAATGCTCGTGCGGGTTGTGCGCGATCAAGGCGTTGGCCGCGCGCAGCACGCGGTTGGAGCAGCGGTAGTTCTGCTCCAGCTTGATGATTTGCAGCGCCGGATAATCGCGCCCCATCTGCTGCAGGTTTTCCGGGTTGGCGCCGCGCCAGGCGTAGATGCTCTGGTCGTCGTCGCCCACGCAGGTGAAGTTGCCGCGCGGGCCGGCCAGCATTTTCAGCAGCCGGTATTGCGCATCGTTGGTATCCTGGCATTCGTCCACCAGCAGGTAACCGATGCGTTCGCGCCAGCCCAGTACGATCTCTTCGTTGGCTTCCAGGATCTGCACCGGCAGGCGGATCAGATCGTCGAAGTCCACCGCATTGAAGGTCGTCAACCGCGCCTGGTAGCGCTCGTACAGACTGGCGGCCTCTTTTTCACGATTGCTGCGCGCCGCGGCCATCGCCTGTTCCGGCGACAGACCGGCATTCTTGGCGCGGGAGATCAGGTTCTTGGCGTCCTCGATCGCATCGGGCTTGGCACCATGCATCAGGTCCTTGATCTGCGCGGCGGCATCGTCCGAGTCGAAGATCGAGAAACCGCGCTTCAGGCCGGCCGCGGCATGTTCGATCTGCAGGAACTTAAGCCCCAGCGCATGGAAGGTGCAGATGGTCAGGCCATCGGCGCCGTCGCCGCGGATGCGCTTGGCCACACGCTCGCGCATTTCCTTGGCCGATTTATTGGTGAAGGTGATCGCGGCGATGCGCTTGGCCGGGTAGCGCCCGGTGGCGATCAGGTGCGCGATCTTCTCCACGATCACGCGCGTCTTGCCGCTGCCGGCACCGGCCAGCACCAACAAGGGACCTTCGCAGTGCAGCACTGCGGCGCTTTGCGGGGGATTGAGACCGTGCATAGAGGCTTCCGACAGAGCGCGCCATTGTACCGGGGCTGCTTGCGACTGGCCGACGCGACGGATTCATGTCTCCAGTGCCGCTCGCCCTTGCCCATCACCAGAGGCTGCGCTCCCACCCGCTCGACGGCAGGCATTGCCCCCGCCCAGCCGCGCCATCGCCGCACACACAGGCGCCGCATCCTGCCGCCCGGGCCGGTAAAATCAGCCGATGGCCAAGCTCTACTTCTACTATTCGGCGATGAATGCCGGCAAGACCACCACCTTGCTGCAGTCGGCGCACAACTACCGCGAGCGCGGCATGCGCACGCTGATCCTCACGCCCAAGCTCGATCACCGCGCCGGCAGCGGCGTGGTCGCCTCGCGGATCGGCCTGCGGGCGGACGGGCGCACGTTCGACCACAGCACCGAATTGCAACAGCTGGTCGAACGCGACATCGCCACCGACGGGCCGCTGCATTGCGTGCTGGTGGACGAAGCGCAATTCCTTGGCCGCGCACAGGTCTGGCAATTGAGCGAGGTGGTCGACCGGCTGCGCATTCCGGTGCTCTGCTACGGCCTGCGTACGGATTTTCGCGGCGAGTTGTTCGAAGGCAGCCAGTTCCTGCTGGCCTGGGCCGACGAACTGGAAGAGATCAAGACCATCTGCCACAGCGGCAGCAAGGCCACCATGACCGTGCGCGTGGATGCGCACGGTCATGCCGTACAGGACGGCCCGCAGGTGGAGATTGGCGGCAACCAACGCTACGTCTCGGTCAGCCGCGCCGAGTTCAAGAAGATCATGCGCGGTGAAGGCCGCATCGATCCGTTGCAGATCGCCTTGCCGTTGCCGTCTGCAGGCAGCTAGGTCGTCGCCTGATCGGCCAGCTGCCGCGCCGAGCACGCGCAGGGCAACGCCGATCAGGAACCCGCACGGCTGCTGCGACGTCGCAACCCAGCTATACGATTCATTGCCATCGCTAGACCTTCGCGGGCATGCATGTCCCGCCCCATCGCCGGCATTGGCCGACAGGCGTATCGTGATACCTGCATGGCAGCAGCCGGATGCCCAACCAGGCCCAACTGCTGTCCTGTAAACTGGCGACCATCCACCTCTAGGGAGGCAATACATGGGTCCGCTTCCCGCTGAGCTCCGCGCCGACATCGCGCGCGTAGGCCGACTCTCTTCGGTCCCCGATGTCCTGAATATTCTCACCCGTCTGACCGGCATGGGCTTTGCCGCGGTCGCGCGCGTGACCGAGGCGCGCTGGATCACCTGCCAGGTCCGCGACGACCTGGCGTTCGGTCTGGTGCCTGGCGACGAGCTGCCGCTGGCCACCACGTTCTGCGACAGCGTGCGGGTCAAGGGCAACGCGGTCTGGTTCGGCCACGCCTCGGACGACCCGGTCTACCGCGACCATCCTTCGCCGCGGCTGTACGGTTTCGAAAGCTACGTCTCGGTGCCGATCCGCTTCGACGATGGCAGCGTGTTCGGCACCTTGTGCGCGCTGGATCCGCTGCCACGGGTCATGGACCGGCAGCTGGTGGAGAAGGTCGAGCTGCTGGCGCAGCTGCTGGGCGCGCAGATCCAGGCCGAGCAGCGCGCCGAGGAGAGTGCGCAGGAATCGCAGCGCGCCCGTTGCGAACTCGGGCGCGCCGGTGCCTCGGCACGGCTGCGCGAAGAGTTCATCGGCATTCTCGGCCACGACCTGCGCAATCCGCTGCAGTCCATGCACGCCGTGGTGGACATGCTCGCCATCGACCCGATCAACCAGCGCCAGGGCGGTGCCATCCGTTCGCTGCAGCGCAGCCTGCAGCGCATGGAAGAGCTGATCGACTTCGCCTGCGATTTCGCCCGCGGTATCGAACGCGACTGGCTGCAGCTGGACTACGGCAATGGCAGCGACCTGTCCGATGCGCTCTCGCAGGTGGTGGACGAAACCCGCGCCGCCTATCCCAATCAGGTGCTGTCCACGCATGTGGCCATCGACGAGCCGGTGCATGGGGATGCGGTACGGCTGGCGCAGATGTTCGGCAGCATGATGATCAACGCGGTGGTGCAGGGCCAGCAGAGTTCGCTGATCAAGGCGGTGGCGGTCACCGAGCAGGGCCGTCTACGGCTTGAGGTCTGCAATCTGGATGGCATCGATCCACGCCGGCTGGATGTGCTGCATGCCTCCACGCACGTGCACAGCGGCGGCCGTGCAGTACCGGACGTGGATCTGGGCCTGCATATGGCCGCGCAGATCGCACAGGCGCACCAGGGTGAGCTGCGCATCACCAGCGGCAAGGACGGCACCTGCTTCCGCGTGGAGTTGTCCTGCGCACGGCCGCGTACGCGCCTGCAGCTGATCAACGGCACGACCCCGGCCTGATCGGACTGGCGCCGCGGGACCCCCGGCGGCGCTGCCTACACCGTCACGCGCATCGCCGGCGATTGAAGACGGCAATGCACGTCCCGCGTGGTCGGCACGCACACTCAGTAAAGCTTGCGCTCACTGGCCGGTGGCGGTGTCCACTGATAGAGCCAGGTTTCGGTCAACGGCTTGCCGTTGGCGCGCAGGTACAGGCGGATGTCGATCTGCTGGGTGCCCTCGTCCGGCGGCACCAGGTCGAACATCGCCCGGTAGCCCTTGAGCTCGTGCAACGGGCGCGCCGACACGATTTCGGTGGTGCCGCGCGACACCTGGATCACCGCTTCGACCTTGGTCTTTGCCTCCTTCACCAGGGCCGGCAGCTCGCCGCCGGCAAAATCCACTGCAAACCGCCATGAGAAGTGGCTGCGCTTCTGCCCGACGATGCCGCCCAGCCCGGTACGGGTGGCCACGCAATGGGCCAGCGGCGAACGGGCCGGTGGCTGCGCGCCCCAGTACAGCCGGTAGCCCATCAACAGTTCCTGCCCCGGCTGCGGTTTGGCCCGCGGATTCCAGAACGCCACGATATTGTCGAAGGTTTCGTCCACGGTGGGGATCTCGACCAGTTGGACCGAGCCCTTGCCCCAACCGCTCTTGGGCTCCACCCACAGGCACGGGCGCTTGTCGTAGAACACGCCATCGTCCTGGTAATGGTCGAAATTGCGGTCGCGCTGCAGCAGCCCGAAGCCGCGCGGGTTCTCATCCACAAACATGTTGAAGCGCAGCTGCGGCGGATTGCACAGCGGCCGCCAGATCCATTCGCCGCCGCCGGTCCACATCGCCAGGCCATCGGTGTCGTGGATCTCCGGCCGCCAGTCCCAGTCCATGCGGCTGTCGTTTTCGCCGACCTGGTACATGCTGGTGCACGGACCGATGCCCAGCCGCTCGATGGCCTTGCGCGGGTATAGCGCGCTGTCGATATCCATCACCAGCACCTCGCCATTGGTGATGGCAAAGCGGTAGGCGCCGGCAATGCTGGGCGAATCCAGCAACCCGTACACCACCACGGTGTCCGAATCGTCGGCCGGCTGTTCCAGGTAATAGGCGATGAAGTCCGGAAACTCTTCCGGCCCACCGGTGCCGGTATCGATCGCCAGCCCGCGTGCCGACTGTCCGTACTGGCCTTCCTTGCCCACCGCGCGGAAATAGCTCGCACCCAGAAACGCCGCAAAGTCGCGGTCGGTGTCCTTGCGCGTGTTGAGCCGGAATCCGGCAAAACCCAGGTCCTTGGGCAACTGCTTGCCACCCAGCCCACTGCTGCCGTAATCGAACGCAGCCGGGTCATAGGCCAGTTGCTGCGCCTTGCCATCGACGATGTCGTAGATGTGTACCGGTGTATGGAAATACAGGCCCAGGTGGAAGAACTTCGCCTGGAACTTGCCGTTGCCGTCTGCCCACAATGCATGGTCCTGGCGGTAGCGGATCGATTGGTACTGATCCCAGTTCAATGCCTCCAGCGGGCCGGGCAGCACCTGCTTGTGGCTCTTGTACGGCGCGGCAGCCAACGCGCGCGCCTGCCCCTTGAGCCAGGCATAGTCGAACGGTTGCGGCTGACCGAGCCGGCGCAGTCCCACGGCCCTGGCCGCCAATGCCCACTGCGGCACCGCCGGTAAACCGAGCGCGGCCAGGGCGGCAGCGGCATTCTTCAGGAAGTGGCGTCGTTGCATGCGCGTCGGTCTGAGCTAAGGAATGGCGACATCATAGCTACAGCCCGGCGTGGACGCGCATGCGGGATTCTAAGGTCTCCGGGGTGCAGCCGCGCAGGCCTGGTCCAGCCCCAGCTCCTCGGCCTTGCTGCACAGGAACTGCCGCTGCGCCTGCTCTTCGTCCGGCCCGGTGTAGCGCAGCAAGGTCCATTGTTCCTGCGCCTGCATCTGCGCCCCTGGTGCGAGCTGCCGGTACGGCGCGTGCACCTCCATTTCCAGCAGCCCCTGCTCGGGATGCCGAGGTGGCGCATCCAGATACAACTCCACCTGACCCTGCTCGGGATGGATCGCCGCCAACGGCTGATGCGCAAAGCCAATGACCAGAACCTGCTTCCCGGCAAACCCGGCCATCCAGCCTGCAGATGGCTGCAGCAACAGCTTGCCACGCTGGATCAGGCTGTCATCCCGTACGTCGGCGCGCAGTGCAAGGACACCTGCGTGGTGCGAGAACATCGGCGCTATCGTCCCCGCCTCGCTGGGTGGCTGCACCCGCACATCGGCCCTGTTCGCCACCGGCACAAAGACCCGCGTACTCGCTGCCACCCGCGTGTTGAACCACAGGTCCCAGGCGATCGCCTCCTTGCGGATATTGCGCGCCGTGGCCCGCAGTTGCACGGTGTCGGCGCGTGTCCTGGAGATCTCGACGTGCTTGCTCAGTTGCATGCCCGTCACCGGGCTGGGCACGCCCTGCAGGCTCGCCTGGCCTGGTCCCCGCGTCACTACGCGGGTACTCGCCAACGACAGATACGGGTCCGGCGGCCACACCGCAGCGGCGGCCTTGCGCTGCGGATTGACCTGCTGATGCAACCACCACTGGATCTGCGGCCCCACCCAGACATCGTGGCCCAGGTACGGCACATCGCCAGCACTGGCAGACACCGCTGGTGTGGGTTGCCGCTCCACCGCGGCCCCCACTTTCAACACATTGGGTTGGCCACGCAGGTTGAAGGACAGCACGCGCCCGCCGAATGCCGGCGTCAGGCTCAGTTCCAGCACCTCGTTGCTCAGGCAGATGCGCTCTACTGCTGCTGTCTTTTCATGAACCGGTGGATCGGCCTGCGCCATGCTCCAGGGCAGCAGCGTCAACGCCAAGGCAATCCACAGCAACTCGAAGCGGTGCGGCGTTGTGGGCATGTGGCACTTCCGGGCGTGAGGCCTGTGATTGTCGCGCCGTCCCTGCCAGGACACTAGCCGCGCACGCTGGAAAAGTCGGCAGCGACCAATGCAATCGATGCTTTCGCGGTTTTATCAGTAGTTGCGGCATGCCTGCCCCAGATGCTTGATCGGATGGCATGCAGACGTGGGAAGTGGTGCTACTGCGTTAGCTCGCATGTAGGTACGCAATGATCCCGCTGCCGAGGTGGCTTCACCCATCATGCATGACCGCCTATCGCTGGCAGCTACCGCACCACACCGTTGCACGTTGCCCGATGGTGGCGTGCTTCAGCAGTCGCCCGCACTGTTTGCAGGGCTCGCCCTCACGGCCGTAGACATTCAATTCCTGCTCGAAATAACCGGGTGCACCATCCGGGCTGATAAAGTCCCGCAGCGTCGTGCCTCCGCGCTGGATGGCATAGCCGAGTATCTCTTTGACTGCAGCGGCCAGCCCACGATACCGGTCCAGCGAAACTTTTCCGGCTTCGCGCAACGGGCTGATTCCCGCGCGATACAGGCTTTCAGCCGCGTAGATGTTGCCCACACCGACCACCACGGACTGATCCATCAGAAAGGTCTTGACGGCTGCACGACGTCCGCGCGACAGCGCGTGCAGATACTCTCCAGTCAATGCATCTGATAGTGGCTCCGGACCCAGGGTCGCCAGCAACTCATGCACTTGCGTATCCGGCTGCCATAGCAAGCATCCGAACCGGCGCGGGTCGTTGAAGCGCAGGACATGTCCATTCTGCAGGCTGATATCTACATGATCGTGCGCACGCGGCAGGGTATCGCCCGGCAAGACGCGCAGGCTTCCCGACATCCCCAGGTGCAGCAATGCACTGCCACCGGCATCGGTATCCATCAATAGATACTTCGCGCGCCGACGCACCTGGGTAATGGTTGCCCCAGGTAGCAAGCGCTCGATCTGCTCGGCAATGGGCCAGCGCAAATCCGGACGCCGCAGGATCACGCCATGAATGCGTTGCCCGATCAGATGCGGCGCCAGGCCACGCACAGTAGTTTCGACTTCGGGCAACTCCGGCATCCGGGCATCCAGCAGCACCGGCCATGCACCGGCACGCTCCGAGATGGAGGTCAGCCGGGCAAAAACAATGCGGTTAGAGGCGCACTGCTCAGTGGGCAGGCAGTGGCCGGGGTTGCCGGATCGGCTTTCGGCGCAAAAAACAAACCCCCAGTCCGCTTGGACTGAGGGTTTGGGGTAAAGCCCCTGGCGATGACCTACTCTCGCATGGCTTGAGCCACACTACCATCGGCGCAGCTGCGTTTCACTTCCGAGTTCGGGATGGGATCGGGTGGTTCCACAGCGCTAATTTCACCAGGGAGACGGTTGGAGCAGCGCTTTGGAGCGCTCGTCTCGCAGAGGTAACTTGTGACGTAGCTTGCGTTTGGTGATCTACCAACGTTCGTTGGGACCAAGGCAACTTGAGGTTATATGGTCAAGCCGCACGGATCATTAGTATCAGTTAGCTCAATACATTGCTGTACTTACACACCTGACCTATCAACCACGTAGTCTACATGGTTCCTTTAGGGGGCTTGTGCCCCGGGAAGTCTCATCTTGAGGCGCGCTTCCCGCTTAGATGCTTTCAGCGGTTATCGCTTCCGAACATAGCTACCCGGCAATGCCACTGGCGTGACAACCGGAACACCAGAGGTTCGTCCACTCCGGTCCTCTCGTACTAGGAGCAGCCCCTCTCAAACTTCCAACGCCCATGGCAGATAGGGACCGAACTGTCTCACGACGTTCTGAACCCAGCTCGCGTACCACTTTAAATGGCGAACAGCCATACCCTTGGGACCGACTACAGCCCCAGGATGTGATGAGCCGACATCGAGGTGCCAAACACCGCCGTCGATATGAACTCTTGGGCGGTATCAGCCTGTTATCCCCGGAGTACCTTTTATCCGTTGAGCGATGGCCCTTCCATACAGAACCACCGGATCACTAAGACCTACTTTCGTACCTGCTTGATCCGTCGATCTTGCAGTCAAGCACGCTTATGCCTTTGCACACAGTGCGCGATGTCCGACCGCGCTGAGCGTACCTTCGTGCTCCTCCGTTACTCTTTAGGAGGAGACCGCCCCAGTCAAACTACCCACCATACACGGTCCCTGATCCGGATAACGGACCTAGGTTAGAACGTCAAGCACGACAGGGTGGTATTTCAAGGATGGCTCCACTGCAGCTAGCGCCACAGTTTCATAGCCTCCCACCTATCCTACACAGACGAACTCAACGTTCAGTGTAAAGCTATAGTAAAGGTTCACGGGGTCTTTCCGTCTTGCCACGGGAACGCTGCATCTTCACAGCGATTTCAATTTCACTGAGTCTCGGGTGGAGACAGCGCCGCTGTCGTTACGCCATTCGTGCAGGTCGGAACTTACCCGACAAGGAATTTCGCTACCTTAGGACCGTTATAGTTACGGCCGCCGTTTACTGGGGCTTCGATCAAGAGCTTCGCCTTGCGGCTGACCCCATCAATTAACCTTCCAGCACCGGGCAGGCGTCACACCCTATACGTCCACTTTCGTGTTTGCAGAGTGCTGTGTTTTTGATAAACAGTCGCAGCGGCCTGGTTTCTGCGACCCTCTTCAGCTATAGCTCGCACGAGCCACCAAAAAGGGTGCACCTTCTCCCGAAGTTACGGTGCCATGTTGCCTAGTTCCTTCACCCGAGTTCTCTCAAGCGCCTGAGAATTCTCATCCTACCCACCTGTGTCGGTTTACGGTACGGTCTTCGTGAGCTGAAGCTTAGGAGCTTTTCCTGGAAGCGTGGTATCAGTGACTTCGCCAAAAAGGCTCGTCTCGGTGCTCGGTCTTAAAGGATCCCGGATTTGCCAAAGATCCAAACCTACCGCCTTTCCCCGGGACAACCAACGCCCGGTACACCTAACCTTCTCCGTCCCTCCATCGCACTCACGCGAGGTGCAGGAATATTAACCTGCTTCCCATCGACTACGGCTTTCGCCCTCGCCTTAGGGACCGACTAACCCTGCGTCGATTAACGTTGCGCAAGGAAACCTTGGGCTTTCGGCGTGCGGGCTTTTCACCCGCATTATCGTTACTCATGTCAGCATTCGCACTTCCGATACCTCCAGCAGACTTCTCAATCCACCTTCGCAGGCTTACGGAACGCTCCTCTACCGCGCATAAAACACGTTTTATGCACCCCAAGCTTCGGTTCACTGCTTAGCCCCGTTAAATCTTCCGCGCAGACCGACTCGACCAGTGAGCTATTACGCTTTCTTTAAAGGGTGGCTGCTTCTAAGCCAACCTCCTGGCTGTCTATGCCTTTCCACATCGTTTTCCACTTAGCAGTGAATTTGGGACCTTAGCTGTGGGTCTGGGTTGTTTCCCTTTTCACGACGGACGTTAGCACCCGCCGTGTGTCTCCCATACAGTCCGTCTCGGTATTCGGAGTTTGCAATGGTTTGGTAAGTCGCGATGACCCCCTAGCCATAACAGTG